>NZ_JBFEFT010000025.1:0-55260 GCF_047229225.1 Bacillus sp. 179-C3.3 HS
GAACACGGAAGTTAAGCTCTTCAGCGCCGATGGTAGTTGGGGGCTTCCCCCTGTGAGAGTAGGACGTCGCCAAGCTTTTCGTAAGATCAGTTCCGTTTGGAACTGGTCTTTTTTGTGTTTTTGAGAAGGGAACAAACACCCGATTCCATGTGGACACATATACTAAACTACCATCTGAAACATTCTTAATTTTGTATACAATTGAAAGAGCTTGGGCATACTGAAGCTATAAGTGGAGGTGTCACAATGAGCAGAAAAGAGCGGGAAGCGATTTGTTTAATTTGTGAAGAAAAAAAGACTAAGGGGATTTATTTGTATCATCAGTTTTTATGCCAGGGCTGTGAGCGAAAGTTAATTTCCACATCGACCTCCGATCCAACCTATGCAGACTATGTGAAAAAGCTTAAGAATCTCCATACACCGCCTTTGTATTCATAGACCATTAGGTGGTCTTTTTTTATGAGCTATTTTAGATTGGGCCTGTTTTTAGAAACTTAGTTTGGACATCAACCGTAATAAATAATAAGATAAACATAGAGCCTGATTATTTATAGGAGTCGATGAAATGAAATCAATTTTTTCCGCATTTATATGGGCCTTAATTTCTAGTTTTTGTTCGTTTTTGATTTTGATCGTTAGTATCGGTATTTTCCATCACCATGTCGGATTATCAATCCTGTATTCCTTTATTGGATGGGGCATGGTGTTTGTTGGGAGTAGATGGATTGCACATCAGGTGTTTCTAAAGAAGCACGGACTGTCTCGCAGTGATTATGTATATATCAAACAGCATTTGAAAGAAGCAGGACAAAAGTTGATTCGCTTGAAGAAGGCTTTATTTGCTGTCAAGAATGTCAAGACCATCAAACATAACTATGAAATTCTTCGACTTGCACGAAGAATTTATACGATTACGAAGAAAGAGCCGAATCGTTTTTATGATGCACAGCGATTTTATTTCGAAAGTTTGGATTCTGTCGTTGAATTAACGGAAAAGTATGCACTGCTTTATAATCAACCTAACCGCAGTCACGACCTTGAGATCACACTGAGTCAAACGCGAGTGACGTTGACAGAGCTACAAACGCAATTGACGAATGATTTGCAACAAATTTTAGGCAGAGACATTGAAGCCCTTCATATTGAGCTTGAAGTGGCAGATAAGATGATGAAGAAATAGATGGAGGGGGTCAGACACATGAAACCTGAAGATCTTGCGACACAACCTTCACATGCATCCACTACAGATCTTTTGCTTCAGGTGTTTGATACTTTATCTGATGAGGAAAAACAAGAAGCAAGGCAGCGTGCGGACAGGTTACCTGACAATCCACACAAACTGCTTTTATATGGAACACGTGTGCAGGAGCAGTTATTGGGGCAGTCACAGCAAATGATGCAGTATGTTGAGAAAAAGGATATTGATCAAATAGGAGATGTGCTTGAGACCTTTTTGGCACAATTATATTTAGTAGAACCCGAGGATTTGCTGCCAAGGAAACAAGGTCTTTTTTCTAAATTATTTAAAAGACAGAAGCGCTCTACACAAGAGATCATATCTCGTTTTAAACAAGCACAAGCTCAAATAGAGAGACTATCGGCGAGGCTTCGTTATGCACGGGGTGTATTGATTTCTGACCATAAGTTATTAGATCGGTTATTTGAAGAGAATCAAGCGTTTTTTAAAGAGATGACTTTACAGGTAGCAGCAATTGAAGTCAAATTGGCACAACCTGGCCCTATGCACGCTGGTGATCGGACTTTAGAGGAACAATGGATGAGTCGTGAAGTGGATGCTGAAGAATATATGGAGAGGTTGAAGGAACGTAAGTATGACCTGCTGTTAAGTCGGCAAATTGCTCTCCAAAGTAATGCACAGATTCGAATGATTCAACATACCAATCATACGTTAGCCCATCATATTCAATCGACTGTCACTGCATCCATTCCTTTATGGGTGAACCAAATGTCTATTGCTTTAACTCATGTTCAACAGCGTGCCAATGCAAATCTTGAGAAGCGGATTCAGCAAACATATGAAACTGTGTCAAAGCACCAAGGACAGTTTCTTGAACATACTCCTTCAACAACTATAGATACATTGAAAGAGGTACAACGCCAATTAGCGGAAACCTTACAGGAGACGTTACAAGTCAAAGAGCATGGAATCCAAGAGCGTGCCCAATTGAAAAATAGTATGAATGAGGCAGAGCAAAAATTGGTCGTTCACAAACCAATAAAGGAATGAGAATCCACCTTTCAGTTCACTTGTTTGAGCGTTATAATAGAGATAGACAATGTTTAAGTGAAAAGGACCGATTTGTTTGAAAACACCTTTATATACAGCATTATTACGACATGCAGAAAAGAAGCCTTATTCTTTTCATGTTCCAGGACATCACAATGGAGATGTCTTTTTTGATGAGGCACGTTCCTACTATGCACCCCTTCTTCAGCTTGATGTGACGGAGCTGGAGGGCCTAGATGATCTTCATCATCCGACTGGTGTGATACAAGAGGCAGAGGAACTATTGGCACATCTATATGGGGCAGATCAGAGTTTTTTCCTAGTGAATGGTACGACGGTTGGAAATTTAGCCATGGTGATGGCTTCGTGTGACGCTGGAGACGAAATTTTCATCCAACGAAATTGTCATAAGTCTGTTTTCCATGCTGTTGAGCTTGCAGGGGCTACGCCAATATATTTAGAAACTAAGGTTGATCAGAAATTGCATGTTCCAACACATGTTACGGAAGAAACAGTTAAACGAGCGATTGCAGCGCATCCTAGTTGCCGAGCCATTGTCTTAACTTATCCTAATTACTATGGGCATGCAGCTGATATATCAAATTTGGTGAAAGTTTGTCATGAGGCAGGCATTCTCGTATTGGTGGATGAGGCGCACGGTGCACATTTTGTATTAGGTAGCGGATTCCCTCCATCTGCTCTTTCTTATGGAGCAGACGTGGTGGTACAGTCAGCACACAAAACGCTTCCGGCGATGACGATGGGTTCATTTCTCCATCTTCAAGGAGACCGAATCAATGCAAAGCGAGTGAAAACGTACCTGACGATGCTTCAAAGTAGTTCGCCATCTTATCCGATTATGGCTTCGTTAGATGTGGCGAGGGCATTTGTTGAAGAAATGAAAAAGGAAAACATGGACGAAATGTTGAGAAGATTGGAAAGCCTAAAGGAGCAGTTCGGACGTATTCCTCATATTGAAGTGGTGGAGTCTGACATGCTCTCTACTGATCCATTAAAATGTGTCATTCGATCAACTAGAGGGCTATCAGGCTATGAATTAAAGAGAATACTGGAATCGGTTGATGTTCACCCGGAACTAGCGGATGAACATCAAGTGTTACTCGTTTTTGGTTTAGGACAGATGAGAGAGGTTCCTTTTACAGCCATAGAGCAGGCTCTCGAGCAGAGTGATCATTTGCTCGCAGGGAAGAAGCAACAGCAGGAGGAAGCCGCGCCTATACAAGTCGACCAGCAGATGCAAGGGGTAGTTGCTATCCCATTTGAAGAGGCAAAAGGTCGAATCAGTGCAGAATCGGTGATTCCCTATCCACCGGGTATTCCCTTGATGATAAAGGGAGAGCGCATTAGAATGGATCAAATTGAGACGTTACGCCGTCTGCTAAAACATGATGTACATGTTCAAGCAAGTCGAGAGATAAAACAAGGGAAATTATATGTTTATATAGAAGAGGAGACACTATGAGCGGTATGTTTATTACGTTTGAAGGGCCCGAGGGTGCCGGAAAAACGACGGTCATTCAAAAAGTATATGAAGAAATGGAACGTCAAGGGTATGCAGTCATGGCGACCCGGGAGCCAGGTGGCATTGACATTGCAGAACAGATTCGCGAAGTGATTTTAAATGAAAAGAATACAAAAATGGATGCGAAAACGGAGGCTTTGCTTTATGCTGCAGCTAGGAGACAGCATTTGGCTGAGAAAGTGGAACCAGCATTACAACGTGGAGACACTGTTTTATGTGATCGCTTCGTAGATAGCTCCCTTGCTTATCAGGGTCATGCGAGAGGCCTTGGGATTGAAGAAGTAAGGTCTATTAATGAATTTGCCATCAATGGCACGATGCCGCAATTGACCATTTACTTTTCCATTTCACCAGAGGAAGGGTTGAAACGAATTCATGCCAATCAAGGAAGAGAAAAAAATCGATTAGACATGGAGACACTAAATTTTCATCAACTGGTGAGAGAAGGGTATGAATTGTTGATTGCACAATCACCGGAACGTTTTCGCGTAGTAGATGCATCGAGGCCAATGCAGAACGTCTATGAAGAAGTACTTCAACTGATTCAGGACACATTAAAGAAAAATCAAATATGACCTAATTCCCAATCGTTGTTATAATATAGAGGAAGACATCCGTTTGACATCTGTGCCTAAAATGAAGGAGGCCAATCAAATGAAATTAATTGTTGCCGTTGTACAGGATCAAGATAGCAGCAAATTGTTGAAAATATTGACTGAACATCATTTCGGCGTAACAAAATTAGCTTCAACTGGTGGGTTTTTAAAGTCAGGAAATACGACGTTCATTATTGGTTGTGATGATGCCCGTGTGGATAAAGCATTGCAACTGATTAAGGAAAACTGCCGAAAACGTGATCAAATGATCGCTCCTGTATCGCCAATGGGTGGGAATGCAGATTCATACGTACCATACCCTGTTGAGGTTGAAGTTGGTGGAGCCACAGTCTTTGTTCTACCAGTTGAACACTTTCATCAATTTTAAGGATGGGTTGCTGTGAAAATTAATCAAGACATGCGGTTGCTTTTAGAAAAGCGGGAACTACAAGGGACCAAAGGAAGTCAGACCACTGCCTCTTTTAGAGCTTCTATGGAGACCCAAAGCGGCAAAATGCGTTTAGAACAATTGACGGTCATGTTGAGTGATATTGAAGTGTTCGGCAGAAAGCTGACAAAGTCTCGAAATCTAAAGGATTTGGCAAAGTTTAAAGGACTTGTCAAACGCTTTGTGAAAGAGACAGTAGATAATGGTTTAAATATAGAAACCTCGCGCAGTTTTGATATTTATGGGAATACGCGGACACTTGCTTTAGTGAAAGCATTAGATGAAAAGCTTGTTGAATTAACAGAGGATATGATGGATCAAGAAAAACCCTCTATTGATTTACTTGAACGTATTGGAGAAATAAAAGGTTTGTTGATTAACCTTTACACATAGAGAGTGATATAACATGGCAATTAGCTGGGATGACATGAATGAATTGCAGCCGCGCGTCATGCGGCTGATTTTTAATAGTATTGAGAAAGACCGACTGGCACATGCTTACTTATTTGAAGGGAAAAAAGGGACAGGAAAGCTAGATGCGGCTATGCTTTTGGCCAAAAGTTTCTTTTGTTTGGAGGCAGGGGTAACACCTTGTGAGACCTGTCAAAATTGCAAAAGGATTCAGTCTGGTAACCACCCTGATCTACATGTAGTGCAGCCTGATGGCCAATCAATTAAAAAAGCACAAGTGCAGGCATTGCAGGAGGAATTTACAAAAGCAGGTGTAGAATCGCACCGAAAAATGTATATTATTCTTCATGCGGACAAAATGACGGTCAATGCGGCGAACAGTTTATTAAAGTTCCTAGAGGAGCCCAATCGGGAAACGATGGCTATTTTAATCACTGAGCAACCGCATAAGATGCTAGATACAATTATTTCAAGATGCCAGATGCTTAGTTTTCAGCCTTTGCAGCCGCAATCCTTGGAGCAGCAGCTTATACAGGAAAATGTACCTCATCACCTAGCAAGGCTTTTGTCGAATTTAACCAATAATTTATCGGAAGCACTCGAATTAAGTCGAAATGATGAGTTTGCAGAGTCTAGAGCGATAGTGATAAAATTATATGAAGTCTTACACCACCGAAAAGAACATGCATTTTTTTATATACAAGATCAATGGATGCCCTTTTTCAAAGAGAAAGACCTTCAAGAGACGGGTCTTGATATGCTTTTATTTATATATCGTGATGTATTGTCGATTCAAATAGGAAACGAAGATAAAGTCATTTATCAAGACTTATTCCAGACAATGAAGCAGCACGCGCTGCATTCCACACAGCAGATGGTGACAAACCAGATCCTTGCTGTATTAGAAGCGAAAAAGAGACTTCAATCCAACGTGAATGCCCAAGGGCTGATGGAGCAATTGGTGTTGATGTTGCAGGAGGGATAAGCTTGTACAACGTAATTGGTGTTCGCTTTAAAAAAGCGGGCAAAATCTATTATTTCGATCCAAATGGATTTCATATAGAAAATGATAGTTGTGTTATTGTAGAAACGGTTAGAGGGGTTGAGTACGGACAAGTGGTCATCGCCAATAAGAAGGTAGATGAACATGATGTTGTTCTCCCTCTACGTAAGGTCATTCGTGTAGCAGATGAACGAGACCGACTCATCGTTGAGGAAAACAAAGAAGCAGCGAGTGCAGCCTTTGATACATGTCTTCAGAAGGTCAGTGAACATGGCTTAGACATGAAACTCGTCGATGTTGAATTCACTTTTGATCGAAATAAGGTGATCTTCTACTTCACAGCTGACGGTAGAGTGGATTTCCGCGAGTTAGTAAAAGATCTCGCATCTATTTTCAAAACGAGAATTGAACTTCGCCAAATTGGCGTAAGGGACGAGGCGAAAATGCTAGGCGGTATTGGTCCATGTGGCCGAATGCTGTGCTGTTCGACATTCTTAGGGGATTTTGAACCTGTGTCGATTAAGATGGCAAAAGATCAAAACCTCTCGTTAAACCCTACGAAAATTTCTGGGTTATGTGGCCGATTGATGTGCTGCTTGAAATATGAGAATGATGAGTATGAATCAGCAAAAGAACAATTACCGGATATCGGTGAAACGATTCAGACGTCTAATGGCTCTGCAAAGGTAGTAGGGCTCAACATTTTAGAACGAATATTGCAAGTTGAATTAATCGGACAAGAAAAAGTGATAGAATATACTTGGGAAGAGTTATTACAAGAAGGCGTTGTATCTGCACAAACAACTGAGTAACGAGGTGTGCCACCTTGGATAAAAAGGAACTATTTGATACGGTGATTAATTTAGAAGAACAAATTGGTTCTCTTTATCGCCAGCTAGGTGATTTGAAAAATCATATTGGTGAAGTGATTGAAGAGAATCATCAGCTACAGATGGAAAATCAGCACTTGCGTGAACGTCTGGATCAGTCTGATCGAGACAAAGCATCTGAAGCGGAGAATGCTGAAGCGGCACATAAGCCAAGTCATTCTGATATAGGAGAAGGTCATGATAACCTCGCTCGATTATATCAGGAGGGCTTCCATATTTGTAATGTGCATTATGGAAGCATTCGTAAAGAAGGAGACTGTTTGTTCTGTCTGTCATTCTTAAATAAAAAATGAGAAAAGGCTTCCGCTGAATCGGGAGCCTTTTTCACAGGAAAAGAAAGGATACAACATGGTTTCATTAAGAGAAGATGAACGTTTAGATTACCTGCTTGCTGAAGATATGAAAATTATTCAAAGTAAAACAGTGTTCGCCTTTTCATTGGATGCGGTATTATTAGCAAAATTCGCATATGTCCCGATTCAAAAAGGAGAGATCATTGATCTTTGTACAGGAAACGGCATAGTACCGTTATTGCTCTCGACTCGTTCTAAAGCTTCGATTACGGGTGTTGAAATTCAAGAACGGTTGTATGATATGGCAAAAAGAAGTGTAGCGTATAACCAATTGGAACAACAGATTGAATTCATTCATGATGATTTGAATGAGATGCCAGAACGCTACGGTAATCATAAGGTTGATGTGATTACGTGTAACCCGCCTTATTTCAAAACACCGTCAAAGGATGAAATCAATGAAAACGAGTATTTGGCGATTGCGCGTCATGAGATTCATTGTACATTAGAAGACGTCATTCGGGTCTCCTCCACCTTATTAAAGCAAGGGGGAAAATTGGCGATGGTTCATCGGCCAGGACGATTGCTTGAGATGATCGAATTGATGAAAAAGTATCGAATAGAGCCAAAACGGATTCAATTTGTGTATCCAAAGCAGGGGAAGGAAGCCAATACCATCTTAGTCGAGGGGATCAAAGATGGGAAACCAGATCTGAAAATTCTACCACCCCTTTTTGTTTATGGGGAAGACCAAGAGTATACGAAGGAAATCAGGACGATCCTATATGGAGAAGAATAACCACTATTTTTATGTATTAAAATGTGCAGATGGTAGTCTGTACGCAGGGTACACAAATGACTTGCAAAGAAGATTGACAGCTCATAATAGCGGAAAGGGTGCAAAGTATACAAGAGCGAGACGCCCAGTCGAGCTGTTTTATCATGAATGTTTTCCGACGAAAAGGGCTGCCATGCAACAGGAATATCGATTCAAAACATGGACACGTCAAAAGAAAGATATTTATATAGAAGATATGCAAAAGGAAAAGGAGGCGGCACATGCTAAAGACGCAGAAAAGCTTTGATGGTCAATCTGACATGGGTATTCTTTATCTCGTTCCAACCCCTATTGGAAATTTAGAAGATATGACGTTTCGCGCCATACAAACATTAAAGGATGTAGATGTCATTGCGGCAGAGGATACGAGACAGACGAAAAAGCTTTGTCACGTATATGAAATTGATACGCCGTTAACGAGTTATCATGAACATAATAAAGATAGCAGTGGACATAAGTTGATTGAATGGTTAAAAGAAGGAAAAAACATTGCGCTTGTAAGTGATGCTGGTTTACCAACAATCTCTGATCCAGGAGCTGAAGTGGTTCGTGACTTTACGAGTATTGGCGGGTATGTGGTTCCTTTACCTGGGGCAAATGCGGCATTGACTGCTTTGATTGCGTCAGGGATCGCACCACAGCCATTTTTCTTTTACGGTTTTCTTGATCGGCAGAAGAAAGAAAAGAAAAAACAGCTCGAAGCATTGAAAAAACGCCAAGAAACAATTGTCTTTTACGAAGCGCCCCATCGTTTAAAAGAGACGTTGACCATCATGAAAGATGTGTGGGGAAATCGGAACATTGCCATTACACGTGAACTTACGAAAAAATTTGAAGAGTTTATTCGTGGGGATCTCGATCAAGTCTTAGCGTGGGCAGCCGAGCATCAAATTCGCGGAGAGTTCTGTCTCGTGGTACAAGGAAATGATCAAGTAGAAGATGATGATTCGAGTGAAGAGTCTTGGTGGCAGCTTTTGTCGGAAAAAGAACATGTGATCCATTATATAGAGGAAGGTCTCACATCGAAAGAAGCGATTAAGCGTGTCGCAGTCGAGCGAAGTGTACCAAAGCGGATCATCTACGATGCGTATCATATTGAACAATAAAGAAAGGTTCTTGCAAACGGTGCAAGAACCTTTTTATATAAACTTACTTTTGTGATTGAATTTGGTTTTGGATCTCGCTAATGATTTGCTCTGCACCTTCACGGCTAAGAACTAATTTACCATTGGCAAGTTTAAGGTTATCGTCTGATACTTCACCTGTGACTTGGCAAGTCATGTTTGGCTTGTATTTTTTTAAGATAATTTTTTCGTCATCTACGTAAATTTCCAAAGCGTCTTTTTCAGCAATTCCTAATGTGCGGCGAAGTTCGATTGGAATCACCACGCGCCCTAATTCGTCAACTTTACGTACAATACCTGTAGATTTCATCTTCATTCTCCTCCCAAGAAGTTCTTATTCTTAATATAATATTATCTTCGTCATTATTCGACAAATTCCTTACATTCATAGCATAACAAGGTTTCCATAAATCGTCAATCATTTTGTTTACTATTGTTTGTAAAATATGACTTCTAAAGTCAAAAGACCTTGAAACTATTGATCTATAAGGATTTTTTGGATATCTTACATGAAATTGTGCTAAATGACGAAAACGGATTGACGAGACTTTCGCCCTAAATTAGACAAAGAGATTATGGAAATAGATTGCATACGACAATATTCGACAAAAACTTACCCTTTCTGTCGTTTTTTTTGAAAAACGCACCTTTTTCCATTATTTTATCTAGGTGTATGTATATATGCTTGATCTTGAAGGCTAAGATGGTATCATAGAGTAAGAAAAGTGAACAATAAATAGCTCGACACATTTGAATGAAGTTTTCATACCGCTCTCGTCCATTGGGCGGGAGTTTTTTACATTTATACACATGCAGGAGGTTCCAACATGCCGGAAAAGAAAAGAACGTTTTATCTCACAACCCCTATTTACTATCCGAGCGGAAAATTACATATTGGCCATGCTTATACGACTGTGGCAGGGGATGCCATGGCACGTTATAAACGTCTTCAAGGTTACGATGTGATGTATTTAACAGGTACAGATGAGCACGGACAAAAAATTCAACAAAAAGCCGAAGAACAAAATATTACGCCGATTGAGTATTTAGATCCCGTTGTCGCAGATATTAAGTCATTATGGAAGAAACTCGATATTTCAAATGATGATTTCATTCGTACGACAGAAAAGCGTCATACAAAAATCATCGAGAAAGTCTTTCAAAAGTTACTTGATCAAGGAGATATTTATTTAGATCATTACGAAGGCTGGTACAGTATTCCGGATGAGACGTTTTATACGGAAACACAGCTCGTGGATGTCGAAAAAAATGATAAGGGCGAAATCATTGGTGGGAAAAGCCCTGACAGTGGACATCCTGTTGAATTAGTGAAAGAAGAGTCCTATTTCTTCCGCATGAGTAAGTATGCGGATCGTTTACTAGAACATTACGAAAAAAATCCATCATTCATTCAACCTGAATCAAGAAAGAATGAAATGATTAATAACTTTATTAAGCCTGGTTTAGAGGATTTAGCCGTTTCAAGAACGACCTTTGATTGGGGAATTAAGGTACCTAATAATCCTAAACACGTCATTTACGTATGGATTGACGCATTATTCAACTATTTAACAGCGATCGGCTATGGAACAGATCAGGATGAAAAATATAAAAAGTATTGGCCTGCGAATGTGCACCTTGTAGGGAAAGAGATTGTGCGTTTCCATACGATTTATTGGCCAATTATGTTAATGGCACTCGATCTACCTTTACCGAAACAAATTTTTGCACACGGCTGGTTGTTGATGAAAGATGGGAAGATGTCTAAATCAAAAGGGAACGTTGTAGATCCCGTCACATTAATTGATCGCTATGGTCTTGATGCCCTTCGTTATTATCTACTTCGTGAAGTGCCGTTCGGTGCAGATGGGGTGTTTACACCAGAAGGTTTTGTGGAACGTGTCAACTATGACCTTGCCAATGATTTAGGAAACTTACTTAATCGTACAGTTGCCATGGTGCAGAAATATTTCGACGGTACGTTAAGTAGCTACAAAGGCCCTGTCAATGAGTTTGATGAAGAACTTAAGGCTGTAGCGACGCAAACGGTGAAAGCTTATGAAGAAGCAATGGAAAACCTCGAATTCTCTGTTGCACTTTCAAATGTGTGGACACTCATTAGTAGAACCAATAAATATATTGATCAAACAGCTCCATGGGTATTAGCTAAGGATGAAACGAAACAAAAAGAACTTCATTCTGTGATGTATCATTTATCTGAATCACTACGAATGACAGCAGTGCTATTAACACCGTTCTTAACGAAAACACCTCATCATATCTTCCAGCAGCTTGGCATTGAAGATGAAAAACTGAAAAGTTGGGAGAGTATTCTTTCCTTTGGTGCGATTCAACAAACAACGGTCCAAAAAGGTGAGCCGTTATTCCCACGTTTAGAAGTGGAAGAAGAAGTAGCTTACATTAAAGAGAAAATGCAAGGCAGTGCACCTAAAGCAGATGAAACATCGTCTGAGATAGAAGATGCAGAAGTACCTGAGTTGGGAGCGGAAATAGCGTTTGATGATTTCTCGAAGGTTGACCTTCGTGTAGCTCAAGTATTAGAAGCAGCCCCAGTCAAGAAGGCGGATCGATTATTAAAGCTTCAGCTTGATTTTGGTTTTGAGAAAAGGCAAATTGTTTCTGGTATTGCTAAGCATTATCAACCAGATGAACTCGTAGGGAAAAAGCTTGTTTGCGTAGCGAATCTCACACCAGTGAAATTAAGAGGGGAAATTTCCCAGGGAATGATTTTAACTGGGGAAACCGGCGGTAAATTACAGGTTCTTGAAGTAGATCAATCACTCGCAAATGGAACTAAAATTTTATAAAAAACAAAGGTGTTCCACGTGTAACATTTCGTCGAACACCTTTTGTTTTTTAGAAGATTTGTCGAAAGGAGCAACGAATGATGTTATTTGATACACACGCCCACTTAAATGCGGAACAATTCAATGAAGACTTAGAGCAGGTCATAGAGAGAGCGAAAAGTGAGAAGGTTGAGAAAATCGTAGTTGTTGGGTTTGATCGTCCTACAATTAGTAGAGCGATGGAATTAATTGAAGAATATGAATTTATCTATGCTGCGATTGGATGGCATCCTGTTGATGCAATTGATATGACTGATGAGGATTTGGCTTGGATCAAGGAATTGTCCCAGCACGAAAAGGTCGTTGCTATTGGAGAGATGGGACTTGATTACTATTGGGACAAGTCGCCAAAAGATGTACAAAAGGAAGTCTTCAGACGTCAAATTGCTCTTGCGAAAGAAGTGAATCTTCCAATCATTATTCATAATCGTGATGCAACGGAAGATGTTGTGACGATCTTAAAGGAAGAAGGAGCCGCCGAAGTTGGAGGCATTATGCACTGCTTTACAGGAAGCTTAGACACTGCAAAAGCTTGCATGGATATGAACTTTTATATTTCATTCGGTGGACCTGTGACATTTAAAAATGCAAAAAAACCGAAGGAAGTCGTGAAGGGAATTCCGAGTGATCGGCTATTGATTGAAACGGATTGCCCGTATTTAACACCTACTCCATTTAGAGGGAAGCGTAATGAGCCAAGCTATGTGAAATATATTGCAGAACAAATAGCTGAATTGCGAGAAATTAGTTTTGAAGAGCTTGCCGAACTGACAACAGAAAATGCGAAAAAAGTTTTCCGTATAAACTGACAGTATATGATGTCTTTTCTTGTTTAAGCTTGTCCATATATGAAATATAACGAAAAAGTTCTACACGTTTGCTACTCCTCATAGGATAAGTTGTCGATAAGTCTTTCTTCCCTTCCTCCCATTAATCTCCCATAATAGGGATACAATCAAGCATTTTTGTACGCTGGGTGGAAGGGTTGACAGGTTTTGAGATACTCTATATAATCTCTCCGAGGAGAAGGAGGCGTTTTTCATCGTACAAAAAATGAAAAATCTGTTTTCTATCAAGCTAGGAAAAGGCAAGGTTTTACTAGTAGTCGCTTGCTTGCTTTTAGCTGGAACTGGGACGGCTTACGGTGTGCAAGAGCTCACTAAGCAGTCTGTGACCATTTCAATCAATGGTCAAAAGAAAACGATTCGTACACATGAAGAGACAGTAGCACAACTGCTTTCAGACCTTGGAATAAAGACCAGGGCGGAGGATCGGATTTCTCCAAGTCTACATACAAAAATGACAGACAATATGAGCATTGTGTATGATGCAGCAATACCGGTTCAACTTACCCTAGATGGGCAAGAGAAAACGATATGGACAACAGATCAAACGGTTGGAGCATTATTGAAGAATGAAAAGATAGATATTGGGAAGCACGATCAAGTCAATGCAGAAGAGAATGACAAGATTGAAAAAAACATGAAGCTTGTTGTTCAGCATGGTTTCCAAGTCAGCTTAAATGACGGGGGAAAAAAGAAAAAAGTGTGGACCACTTCGACTACGGTCGCTGACTTTTTAAAGCAACAAGAGCTCAAGCTCAAGAAGCACGATAAGATCAAACCTGCGTTGCATAAAAATCTATCTAAAAAAAGCGCAGATATTCAGATCACTCGGGTGGAAAAAGTCACCGATGTAGTGGAAGAGAAAATTGCTTTTGAAACCAAACATAAGAAGGATCGCTCTCTAGAAAAAGGAACAGAGAAGGTACTTGAAAAAGGTGAAGAAGGCAAATTGAAGAAGCACTATGCCATTGTGAAAGAAAACGGCAAAGTGGTGTCTAAAGAATTGATAAAAGAAGTGACTGAAAAAGATAGCAAGGATCGCTTAGTTGCCGTTGGTACACAAGTATCCAAAAAGAATTCTAATGCCTCTCCGGCAGTTTCAAGAAGCAATGAATCGTCTGGGAGAGAATTTTATGTGACGTCAACAGCCTATACAGCTTACTGTACGGGATGTTCAGGAAGAACGTCTACAGGCTTTAATCTAAAAGCAAATCCAGGGGCAAAGGTTATAGCAGTTGATCCGAGTGTCATTCCGCTAGGCTCTAAAGTATATGTGGAGGGCTATGGATATGCCGTTGCATCAGACACTGGATCTGCTATAAAAGGGAATAAAATTGATGTGTTCGTCCCAAATAAGTCGTCAGCTTATCAATGGGGGAATAAACGAGTGAAAATTAGAGTGCTTAAATAAACACATCAAACCATTTATATGAACAGAGGGCTTTGCGAACCCTCTGTTTTTTTGGTTATAATAGAAGCACTGTTTTCTAATTAATTAGACGCAAAAACAGCATGAAAGGTTTCGTTTTTTACCAAAAATGTTTTTTGTTTTTGCAAGCGGAGGAATAAATGAAAATCAAAGAAATCATTGTGGTGGAGGGTCGTGATGACACAGCCAGAGTGAAGATGGCCGTAGATGCAGATACAATTGAAACAAACGGATCTGCCATTGGTGATGCCGTGATTCAACAGGTACGTCTTGCTCAGGAGACGCGGGGCGTGATTATTTTAACGGATCCTGATTTTCCGGGTGAGAAAATTCGTAAAACGATAGCAGAGGCCGTACCAGGTTGTAAGCATGCGTTCTTACCAAAACATCTAGCAAAAGCAAAGCGAGATAAAGGGATCGGTGTCGAGCATGCGTCTTTGGATAGTATTCGGGAATGCCTTGCACATGTTCATGAGGAAATGGAAGAATCGGAAAGTGACATTTCTTTAGAAGACTTGTATGACGCTGGCCTCATTGGTGGCGATGCTTCAAAACGCCGCCGTGAACGACTAGGTGTACTTTTAAATATAGGTTATACAAATGCGAAGCAGCTGCAAAAGCGTCTTCATATGTTTCAGATCACCAAACATGATTTTGTGGCGGCATTAAAGACCGTCATGCAGGAGGAAGCCGATGAATAAAGATATAGCGACACCCATCAGGACGAAGGAAATATTAAAGAAGTACGGTTTCTCTTTTAAAAAGAGCTTAGGGCAGAACTTTTTAATTGATACAAACATTTTAGATCGCATCGTCGATCATGCTGAGATCACCGATGAGACGGGTGTCATTGAAATTGGACCTGGGATTGGGGCACTAACAGAGCAGCTTGCCAAACGTGCAAAAAAAGTCACTGCTTTTGAAATTGATCAACGTTTACTGCCTATCTTAAACGATACGTTGTCTCCATATGATAATGTCACCATCATTCATCAAGATGTATTAAAAGCGGATGTAAAAAAAGTAATAGAAGACCAATTTGCTGATTGTAAAGAGGTCATGGTTGTTGCGAACCTTCCTTATTATGTGACGACACCTATTATTATGAAGTTACTTGAAGAGAATCTTCCATTGAAAGGGATCGTCGTCATGCTACAAAAAGAAGTAGCAGACCGTATGGCAGCTGTTCCTTCTTCAAAGGAATACAACTCATTGTCTATTGCCGTTCAATTTTATACGGAAGCGAAAACCGTCATGGTTGTGCCAAAAACCGTTTTCGTTCCACAGCCGAATGTTGATTCAGCTGTGATTAAATTAACGGTACGAGAAGCACCTGCTGTATCTGTAGAAGATGAGACATTTTTCTTTCAATTAATACGTGCAAGCTTCGGGCAACGCCGAAAAACCTTGATGAACAATCTGATGAACAATCTTCCAGATGGGAAGAAGCATAAAATGATGATTGAAGAAGCGCTGAAATCAGCTGAAATCGATGGGAAGCGCCGCGGTGAATCTTTATCGATTGAGGAATTTGCCCGCTTGTCGAACGACTTACACAAAGCCCTGAAATAAGGGCTTTTTTCTTTTGCTTTTCACCACTTTATGCATTGAGGCATAGGCTAGAAAGAACAACACATATGAAAAATGAACATGTTCAGCGCAAGACGATACCAACAGGATATAAGCCTGATTGTGGAGTGAAAAGCATGCAATTTCAAATAGGAGATATGGTGACAAGGGCATCCTATCAAATGGATATTATGTTTCGTATTATACGAATTGATGAGACAGATGTGCATGAAGCGACCGCCATATTGCATGGAAGTGAAGTTCGGCTGATAGCAGATGCCAAGATGTCGGATTTGGTCCCCATCCAAAAAGAGGAACAGCTGACAAGAGAGAAGAACGATGAACGGAAAATTAACGAATCTCTCGACTTACTTAGGCAGGACTATCAGTTATTACGTGAAAAACAGGAGTACCATACGTCTGGACACTATCAGCATCAAGAGCAGTATTTTCACATGCCTGGTAAAGTCCTTCATTTAGATGGCGACGCTTCGTACTTAAAGAAATGCTTAGACGTATATGAAAGAATTGGAGTGCCTGTGTATGGTGTACATTGCCATGAGAAAAAAATGCCCAGCATGATTGAATCTTTAATTGATCAATATCGTCCGGATATCTTAGTTATTACAGGCCATGATGCGTATTCTAAGCAAAAAGGCAGCGTACATGATATCAGTGCTTATCGTCATTCTCGTCATTTTGTTGAAACTGTTCAAAAAGCCAGAAAGAAAATTCCTCATTTAGATCAGCTTGTGATCTTTGCGGGTGCTTGTCAGTCTCATTTTGAATCACTCATCCAAGCAGGAGCCAATTTTGCAAGCTCACCTTCACGTGTGAACATTCATGCACTTGACCCAGTTTATATTGTGGCGAAGATTAGTTTTACTCCATTTGTTGATCGCATCAATGTGTGGGATGTACTTAGAAACACATTAACAAGGGAAAAGGGCCTCGGAGGAATTGAAACAAAAGGTGTTTTAAGAATAGGTATGCCATATAAAAGAAACCATGAATCGACATAACCTGACTGTTTTCAGTCTGGTTTTTTTTGTGTGTCGAAAGAAATAAGAAACGAATACATAATTCACCGGAATTTGTGAAAAATAGGGAGAAGAAAAGATAGAAGTTTGTCAAAAATATTTTATTGACAATGGCTCGTATTCGTTGATATAATTTAAATTTTATTTGACAAAAATGGGCCGTTGTTGTATAATAATCTCAGTGAGGTGGATGCAATGGCGAAGACTTTGTCCGACATCAAAAGATCGCTTGATGGTAATTTAGGTAAACGTTTGACGTTAAAGGCTAACGGAGGCCGCCGAAAAACAATTGAGCGTTCGGGCATTTTAGCTGAAACGTACCCTTCTGTTTTTGTGATTCAATTAGATCAAGATGAGAATTCGTTTGAAAGAGTTTCATACAGTTATGCAGATATACTGACTGAGACGGTTGAATTGACTTTCGATGATACCGCGAGCTCAGTCGCCTATTAATGGGCAGTGAACTTCTTGTTTACTGCTTTTTGTTTTGCCTTTTTTTCTGAATGGGAGACTGTCCATTATTTGAAAGGGGTAAGAAAAGAAATCTGAAGCAAGATAATAAAGCCACAAAGAGACGTGGCAACGATTCGCATTCTCGATTAAAGGGGCTGTTTCGTTTGGGTAGACGCCGAGGTATTATGTCAGAAGAGTTCAAATACGAACTGGCGAAAGATCTTGGATTTTATGATACCGTCAAAAATGGAGGCTGGGGAGAAATTCGCGCGCGTGACGCAGGGAATATGGTCAAACGTGCAATTGAATTAGCTCAACAGCATATGGCTCAAGATGAGAAGAATCAACGATAAATCATTGGTCAGGGATCCCTACGGGTATCTCTGGCTTTTTTTATGAAAAAGCGAGTGTGCTCAAGGGAAAAGCCAATATTCATCCGATCCGTCAAATGTGATACAATATTGATACTTATGTTTAGATGGAGAAGTAGGTGAACTGTTTGCGTATTTTAGAAAAAGCACCGGCAAAAATTAATCTCTCTCTTGATGTTCATGGAAAAAGACCAGATGGATATCACGAAGTAGAGATGGTGATGACAACGATTGACCTTGCAGACCGACTAGAGCTGACTGAGCTAGACAAGGATGAAATTCGTGTATCATCTCATAATCGATTTGTTCCCGATGATCAGCGTAACCTAGCTTATCAGGCAGCTAAATTACTAAAAACAAGGTTCGGCATTCAAAAAGGCGTATCGATTGTGATTACAAAAACAATCCCTGTCGCAGCAGGTTTAGCTGGGGGAAGTAGTGATGCAGCTGCAGCACTGCGCGGCTTAAATCGATTGTGGAATTTAAACCTCACATTAGATGAACTGTCTGAGCTCGGAGCGGAGATTGGCTCAGATGTTTCCTTTTGTGTGCATGGCGGAACTGCACTTGCAACAGGGCGTGGAGAAAAACTGCAACATATTGCGACTCCGCCACATTGCTGGGTCATACTAGCAAAGCCGGTCATAGGGGTATCTACTGCGGAAGTGTATAGACAATATGACGCAAGCAAAGTAGAGCACCCAAATGTACAGCGTATGATTAAAGCCATTGAAGCGAAAGATTATAAAGAGATGTGCGGTTCACTCGGTAATGTTCTGGAATCTGTGACACTGAAAATGTATCCGGAAGTAGACATGATCAAAAGGCAGATGAAGCGTTTTGGTGCTGATGCTGTCTTAATGAGTGGAAGTGGACCAACTGTGTTTGGCCTGATTCAATATGAATCAAAAGTACAAAGAATATATAACGGACTAAGAGGATTTTGTGATCAAGTTTACGCTGTCCGCATGATCGGCGAACAAAATGCCCTTGATTAAATCCGTATATTAAGTTATATTATTCATAAATTATTCGGGTTCTGGGGGTAAGTTCATGAAGTTTCGTCGAAGCGGCAGATTGGTGGACTTAACAAATTATTTGTTAACCTACCCGCACGTACTAGTACCGTTAACGTTTTTTGCAGAGCGATACCAATCTGCGAAGTCCTCCATTAGTGAAGACTTAACGATTATTAAGCAAACCTTCGAACAGCAGGGAATAGGCACATTGCTTACTGTACCTGGAGCTGCTGGCGGAGTGAAATATATACCAAAGATACACATTCAAGAAGCAGACGAAGTAGTCAATGAGATCGGACAGGCTTTATCGACTCCTGAGCGTGTGCTTCCAGGCGGTTATTTATATTTAACCGATGTATTAGGTGATCCTTCAATTCTTGCGAAAATCGGTAAGCTATTTGCGACGATTTTTGCAGATCGTGCAATTGATGTGGTCATGACAGTTGCGACGAAAGGCATTCCAATCGCCCACTCAGTTGCAAGTTATTTAAATGTGCCTGTTGTGATCGTGCGTAAAGATAACAAGGTGACAGAAGGATCGACCGTTAGTATCAACTATGCATCAGGATCTTCTAACCGTATTCAAACGATGTCCCTAGCAAAGCGCAGCTTAGATAAAGGATCAAACGTGCTGATTATTGATGACTTTATGAAAGCAGGCGGTACCATAAACGGTATGATGAATTTGCTTGAAGAATTTAATGCAAATGTTGCTGGGATTGGCGTTCTTTTAGAAGATGAAGGTGTAGATGAGCGTTTAGTCGATGAATATGTATCATTGTTAAAGCTTTCAACCATTGATATGAAACAAAAGATGATTGAAATCAATGAAGGTAATTTCCACGAGTTTTTTCAATCGCCGTCTTAATTGATGATAAAACATGTATTTGAATGGGAGAGATTGATATGACAAAAGTTGTTCAAACCAAACATGCACCAGCAGCCATTGGACCATACTCTCAAGGAATCATTGTTAATAATATGTTTTACAGCTCTGGCCAAATTCCATTAACGCCAGCTGGAGATTTCGTAGGCGGGGATATCAAAGAGCAGACGCATCAAGTCTTTCGCAATCTTCAAGCTGTCCTTGAAGCGGCGGGCGCTTCTTTTGAAACAGTCGTGAAGGCTACTGTCTTTATTAAAGATATGGAACAGTTTGCTGATGTGAATGAAGTGTATGGTGAGTATTTCCAATCACACAAGCCAGCTCGTTCATGTGTGGAAGTGGCAAGACTACCAAAGGATGCTCTTGTGGAAATTGAAGTAGTGGCATTGGTGAAATAAACAGGCAGTCTCGCCTAAAGACCGTTTGGTTTCATCATATGCAAGAAAAGGCATTGTGATGATGCCTTTTTTTGCGAAGGGATGTAAGCGTCGTCATAAATTTGACAAAAAATGTATAAATATCCCGATATTTCAAAAAAAGTTTTTGGAATGTGCAGGAGAATCACCACAATCGTTGAATACCTAATTATTGCTTTTATATTGGGAAAAGGTGGTGAACTACTGTGGAAGTTACTGACGTAAGATTACGCCGCGTGAATACCGATGGTCGCATGAGGGCGATTGCATCCATCACGCTGGACCACGAATTTGTTGTTCATGATATTCGTGTGATTGATGGAAACAATGGATTGTTCGTTGCAATGCCTAGTAAACGCACGCCTGATGGGGAGTTTCGCGATATTGCACATCCGATTAATTCGGGCACTCGAGGAAAAATCCAAGATGCGGTTTTAAATGAATATCATCGCTTAGGCGAAGAAGAGGAAGCAGTTGAATATGAAGAAGCTGGAGCTTCTTAATCATATCTGAATCTAAAAAGACAGCTTTAAGAGGAAATGAAATGTTTTCTCTTAAATGCTGTCTTTTTTGCGTTTTTCCTCATGTTTCTAATATGTTTTAATCAATAGAAAATGAATGTATATCCTCATGTGTCCTTGAAATCAGTCCTTATTTAGGATATATTTTTCTATGGATAATAGGGATATTGGAGGCCAATCAATGGATAAGCGGTTCGCAGTGATTTTAGCAGCGGGAAAAGGAACGAGAATGAAGTCAAAGCTATACAAAGTACTTCATCCAGTTTGCGGAAAGCCGATGGTCGAGCATGTGGCAGATGAAGCGTTAAAGCTTTCGTTAACCAAACTTGTGACGATTGTCGGTCATGGAGCAGAGGACGTCAAAGAACAGCTTGGGGACAGAAGTGAATATGCACTTCAAGAAGAACAGCTGGGAACAGCACATGCCGTTAAACAAGCAAAATCGTTCCTTTCGCAAGAAAAAGGAACAACCATTGTCATTTGTGGAGATACACCATTATTGACAGCGGAAACAATGGAAGCCATGTTAAGTATGCATCAACAGCAACAAGCAAAAGTAACGATTTTAACAGCACATGCAGATAATCCAACAGGCTATGGCCGGATCATTCGTGACGCAACAGGTGCTGTTGTGAAAATTGTCGAGCATAAAGATGCGAATGATGCTGAACGTCAAGTGAATGAAATTAATACAGGAACATATTGCTTTTCAAATGAAGATCTTTTCCGTGTGATTGAGCAAGTGTCAAATGAAAATGCACAGGGTGAATACTATTTGCCAGATGTCATTGAGATCTTAAAAAATGAAGGGCAAACGGTTGCGGCTTATCAGACACCGCATTTCGAAGAAACACTTGGCGTCAATGATCGAATCGCTCTATCACAAGCAGAGCAATTCATGAAGCGTCGTATTAATCATCAGCATATGAGAAATGGTGTAACCTTAATAGATCCTGAGAACACGTACATTTCACCAGATGCTGTCATCGGTGAAGATACAATTATTTATCCTGGAACGGTCATCAAAGGGAATGTAGAAATTGGTGCAGACACTACAATTGGGCCGAACACTGAGATCGTTGACAGTACTATTGGAGATCGAACAGTCATTAAGCAATCTGTTGTCTGCGATAGTGAAGTTGGCGCTGATGTAACCATTGGTCCATTTGCCCATATTCGCCCATTGTCGAAAATCGGCGATGACGTGAAAATAGGGAACTTTGTTGAAATCAAGAAAACGGTTTTTGGTGATCGCAGTAAAGCGTCTCATTTGAGCTATATTGGAGATGCTGAGGTAGGCACTGACGTAAACCTTGGCTGTGGATCGATTACAGTCAACTATGATGGGAAAAACAAATTCTTAACGAAGATTGAAGATGGCGCATTTATTGGCTGTAATTCAAATCTCGTTGCACCAGTCACTGTCGGAAAAGGGGCATATGTTGCAGCCGGTTCAACGGTCACAGAAGATGTGCCGCAGGATGCATTGTCGATTGCAAGAGCAAGACAAGTCAATAAAGAAGACTATGTGAAAAATATTCATAAAAAATAATCCAAATATCCGGAGGTTTACCATGTCGAATCGTTATGCTGATGCGAATTTAAAGATATTCTCTTTGAATTCAAACCCTGAACTTGCAAAAGAAATTGCTGAGCGTATCGGAGTGGATCTAGGAAAGAGCTCTGTTAAACGTTTTAGTGACGGTGAAGTGCAAATCAATATTGAAGAAAGTATTCGTGGCTGTGATTGTTATGTCATTCAATCGACAAGTGCGCCAGTCAATGATCACATTATGGAACTATTGATCATGGTGGATGCCCTCAAACGTGCATCTGCGAAAACAGTCAATATTGTTATCCCTTATTACGGATATGCGCGACAAGATCGTAAAGCAAAACCTCGTGAGCCGATCACTGCGAAGCTTTTTGCAAACTTACTTGAAACAGCAGGCGCTACTCGTGTTATCGCACTTGATCTACATGCACCGCAAATCCAAGGTTTCTTTGACATTCCGATTGATAACCTAATGGCTGTGCCGATATTAACGAACTATTTTGAACAGAAAAACCTGAATGATGTTGTGGTTGTTTCGCCTGATCACGGTGGTGTGACACGTGCACGTAAAATGGCAGACCGCTTGAAAACACCTATCGCCATCATCGATAAACGTCGTCCAAAGCCAAACGTTGCTGAAGTGATGAATATCATCGGTAACATTGAAGGGAAAACGGCAATCTTGATTGACGATATCATTGATACAGCTGGTACGATTACACTAGCAGCAAATGCGCTAGTTGAAAACGGAGCGGCTGAAGTATATGCTTGCTGTACTCACCCAGTCTTATCTGGACCAGCAGTAGAGCGCATCACAAACTCTAAAATCAAGGAATTGGTTGTTACCAACAGTATTCATTTAACAGATGACAAGAAAGTGGATAAATTCATTCCGCTTTCAGTGGGGCCTTTGCTTGCAGAAGCCATCATCCGTGTTCATGAAGAAGAATCTGTTAGTTACCTTTTTAGCTAATTCTTTATAAAAATAAGACCCTAGGCAGCCGGCCTAGGGTCTTTTTGCGTGTTCACTCACATATAAATAACAGTCATTCATGTTTAAAATGTTTCCGTAATGGGTATGTATGAAGTAGTGACAAAAAAGAAATAGGATGGTGCTGAATATGGCAACTTTAAAAGCAAAGAAAAGAACTGAATTCAAACGTTCCACACTGCAAAAAATCCGTCATTCAGGACACGTTCCTGGTGTCATATACGGAAAGAATACAGACAACCTTGCTGTTTCATTAGACAGTGTCGATTTATTAAAGACGTTACGTGATGAAGGAAAAAACACAATCATCACATTAGACGTCGACGGTGAAACAAAATCTGTGATGGTCACTGAATTACAAACAGACCCACTAAAAAATGAGCTTGTTCACGCTGATTTCCAAGTTGTCGACTTACAGAAAGAAATCGAGGCAGATGTGCCTGTACAACTGATAGGTGAATCAAAAGGTGTGAAAGACGGCGGTGTCCTTCAACAGCCATTATTTGAACTGTCGATTACGGCGAAGCCAAAAGATATCCCGCAGAATATTGAAGCGGATATTACGAACCTAGAAGTGAATGATGTGCTAACAGTCGGTGACTTGTCGGCTCAGTCATCTTACCAAATAAATAACGATCCAGAAGAAGTCGTGGCATCAATCTTGCCGCCTCAACAATCCAAGGTTCCGGAGCCTGATAGTGAAGAAGAGTCAAAAGAACCTGAAGCCATTAAACAAAAGGATGACAATTGAGAATAACTGGTGAATGAGAGACGTAACCCTCCCGCGGTTGCGTCTTTTGTGCTAGAATGAAAAGAATTCATGCGTTTTATATAAGGCAATCATATTGGCTTATTTTTTGACGTGTGCATGTGTGACAAAGGAGGTTATCGGTTTCATGATTGCATTTGTTGGATTGGGTAATCCAGGCAGAGAATATGAAAAAACCAGACATAATGTTGGTTTTATGACGATAGATGAGCTTTCAAAAAAATGGGACATCCCATTAAATCAGTCGAAATTCAATGGACAATATGGAACGGGGTTTGTTTCGGGGCAAAAGGTTCTACTTGTTAAGCCTCTTACATATATGAACTTATCAGGAGAATGCGTGCGTCCTCTTTTGGATTACTATGACATTCCACTTGAAGATGTAAAAGTCATCTATGATGATCTAGACTTACCGGCTGGACGAATCCGTTTACGAACAAAAGGGAGCGCTGGGGGGCATAATGGAATTAAATCTCTGATACAGCACCTAGGCTCACCAGAATTCGATCGATTCCGTATAGGGATTGGACGTCCGCAAAACGGCATGAAGGTGGTTGATTACGTTCTGGGGCGTTTCTCAGAAGAGGAGCAACCTGATATTGCATCTGCGATTGAAGCGTCTGTAGAGGCTTGTGAAGCGTCTTTAACGAAGCCATTTTTAGAAGTGATGAATGATTTTAACAAAAAGGTATAAGAATGATCAGCAAAGCACATACTGTGTTTAAAATCTCAGTATGGGAGGATCACGTATGGCTTTGCATTATTACTGTCGGCACTGTAGTGTGAAGGTTGGCAGTTTAGATGAATCCGCTGTCCAAAGTGAAGCGCTTGGATTTCATCACTTAACAAATGAGGAAAGAAACGATATGATTTCGTATAGGGAAAATGGTGATTTACATGTACAAACCATTTGTGAGGATTGCCAAGAGGCACTCGAAAGAAATCCTGATTACCATCAGTATCATACTTTTATTCAATAAAAAAGCTTTGGTGTAGATATTAGACCAAAGCGTTTTTCTGTTTTAAACAAACAGAGAGGAGGAGCCAAATGAAAAATATACAATCATTTATCAAACAAAGTGATGATTTTCAGTCCATTTTTAACGGACTAAAAGAAGGGTTAAAAGAACAGTTGCTTGCCGGACTATCAGGCTCCGTCAGATCCTTATTTACAGCGGCTATTTCGGATGAATTACAACGGCCGATGTTTATTGTGACACACAACTTATATCAGGCGCAGAAGGTAACCGATGATCTATCTAGTCTTGTTTCAGATCGCTCAGTCCTTCTGTATCCTGTAAACGAACTCATAGCATCAGAAATTGCAGTTGCGAGCCCGGAGCTTAGGGCACAGCGTCTTGATGTATTGAATCGACTAGCGAATGGGGAAAACCCGATTGTTGTAACTCCAGTAGCTGCAGTAAGGCGTATGCTTCCACCAGTTGAGCTATGGAAGAAGAGTCAGATTCACTTAACGATGGGTGAAGAGATTGATTTAGATGCCTTTACAAAACAACTTGTACAAATGGGATATGAACGGTCGTCTATGGTTGCTGCGCCAGGCGATTTTAGTGTGCGCGGTGGGATCATTGATATTTATGCGTTAACGGAAGAACACCCGATTCGTATTGAACTATTTGATACAGAAGTGGACTCGATTCGTACGTTTCATTCTGATACACAGCGTTCACTAGAAACGCTTCAAGAGATCAAGATTGGCCCTGCGAAAGAGCTGATTGTCAGAGGCGAGGAACGAGTAAGAGCGATTGAACGGCTTGACGAGGGACTTCCAAAAAGCTTGAAAAAATTCAGCTCAGATCAACAAAAAGAATTGCTGCATCAACATATTTCTGCAGATCGAGAGAAGCTATTAGAAGGTATCGTGACTCAAGAGATGACAAAGTATCTGTCATTTTTCTATGAAAAGCCTGCTAGTTTACTAGATTATTTAGCGGAAGATTCGATTATCGTGCTAGATGAAATTAGCAGAATTCAAGAGATGGAAGAACAGCTTGAAAAGGAAGAAGCAGATTGGACAATTAGTTTGCTGGAAGAGGGCAATATTCTTCATGATGTCGCTCTTTCTTTCCCATTCCAAGAGCTGATGAATCAGCAATCGAGATCGATTTTGTACTACTCCTTGTTCTTGCGACATGTGCAGCAGACAAACCCTCAAAACATCGTCAATGTATCTAGTAAGCAGATGCAGAATTTCCATGGGCAGATGAATGTGCTTGCTAGTGAAATTGAACGTTATAAGAAACAAAATTATACGGTTGTCTTTTTAGGTGCGAATGAAGAGCGAACAGAAAAGCTGTCGTCTGTTTTACATGATTATGACATTGAGGCAGCCCTTGCCAATCATGACGCGGAGCTGGTGAACGGGCAAGTGTATATCTTACAAGGCGAGCTTCAAACGGGATTTGAATTGCCGTTATCGAAAATAGCCATTATTACAGAAGGTGAGCTATTTAAGAAACGTGTGAAGAAGCAGGCACGTAAACAAAAACTGACGAATGCAGAGCGGATCAAAAGCTATTCAGAGCTCCAAGTTGGCGATTATGTGGTACATATTAACCACGGGATCGGAAAATATTTAGGGATTGAAACACTTGAAATCGGTGGCATTCATAAAGATTATTTAAATATTCATTATCAAGGAAGCGACAAGCTTTATGTACCGGTTGAACAGATTGATCAGGTGCAGAAATATGTAGGTTCTGAAGGGAAAGAACCGAAGCTGTACAAACTAGGCGGCAGCGATTGGAAACGCGTGAAGAAAAAAGTCGAATCATCTGTTCAGGACATTGCGGATGACCTCATCAAGCTATATGCAGAACGTGAGGCAAGTAAGGGTTATGCCTTTTCTCCTGACCATGAGATGCAGCGCCAGTTTGAATCGGCATTCCCTTACCAAGAAACAGATGATCAAATTCGCTCTATCCAAGAAATCAAAACAGACATGGAGCGAGAGCGTCCAATGGATCGCCTACTTTGTGGGGATGTCGGATATGGGAAAACGGAAGTCGCAATTCGGGCGGCTTTTAAAGCAATCGCTGATGGAAAGCAAGTAGCGTTACTTGTCCCGACAACGATTCTTGCACAGCAGCATTTTGATACGATCATGGATCGGTTCCAAGACTATCCGATCAAAATCGCTCAGCTGAGCCGATTCCGTACCCGAAAGGAAGCAACAGAAACACTAAAAGGGTTAAAGAACGGAACAGTTGATATGGTCATCGGAACACACCGTCTTCTTTCAAAGGACATTGTATATAAGGACTTGGGTCTGTTGATTATTGATGAGGAACAGCGATTTGGTGTAACGCATAAAGAAAAGATTAAGCAAATGAAAGCCAATATTGATGTACTGACATTAACTGCAACGCCAATTCCGCGTACACTTCATATGTCGATGCTCGGGGTTCGTGATTTGTCGGTCATTGAAACACCACCTGAAAACCGCTTCCCTGTCCAAACATACGTGGTAGAGTACAATGGCGCTTTAGTGAGAGAGGCCATCGAGCGTGAGCTGGCAAGAGGCGGCCAAGTGTACTTCCTTTATAACCGTGTCGAAGACATTGAACGAAAAGCAGATGAAATCTCCATGCTTGTTCCAGATGCGAAAGTCAGCTACGCACACGGGAAAATGAGTGAGAACGAGCTAGAGTCTGTCATGATCAACTTTCTAGAGGGCGAGTCAGATGTATTGGTCAGCACAACCATTATTGAAACGGGCGTAGACATTCCCAACGTAAACACGCTGATTGTACATGATGCGGATAAGATGGGGCTTTCTCAGCTGTACCAATTAAGAGGACGAGTTGGGCGCTCGAATCGAGTCGCATATGCTTATTTCACTTATAGAAAAGACAAGGTTCTTTCTGAAGTAGCAGAAAAGAGATTACAAGCCATCAAAGAATTCACAGAGCTTGGATCAGGCTTTAAAATTGCCATGCGTGATTTAACGATTCGAGGAGCAGGAAACCTATTAGGGGCACAGCAACATGGATTCATTGACTCTGTTGGTTTCGATCTTTACTCCCAAATGCTGAAAGAAGCGATTGAGGAAAGAAGGGGCGATGCTTCAGTTCAAGAGAAATTTGAGCCGGAAATCGACCTTCAAATCGATGCTTACATTCCAGATACGTATATTTCTGATGGCAAGCAAAAGATCGAGATGTATAAACAGTTTAGAGCCATTGGATCGATTGAAGAACGGAAAGAGCTTCAAGATGAAATGATTGACCGATTCGGTGAATACCCGCAAGAAGTAGCTGATTTGTTCACGATTGCGACAATGAAGGTCTATGCTGTGCAGGAGCGAGTCGAGCTGATCAAGATGGAGAAAGGCATTGTCAGACTTACCCTTGATGAGAAATCAAGTAGTGAGATCGATGGTCAAAAATTATTTGAGCTAGGTAGCAAATATGGCCGTGACATTGGCTTGGGGATGGAAGGCAGTAAGCTGATTATCTCTGTCCAAACGAAAGGCAAGAAGACAAAGGAATGGCTTGAGATTGTCCTTCGCATGCTTCGAGGCCTTCAAGATGTGAAAAAAGAAACCATCTCCACTTCATAAAATTTTGTGTGCCTCTCGTGTATATTACGTTTGATGTGACGGATACTAAACCCAGGATCAAGTGGTGGATGTTGCATAAAGTGGACGCTTTTGCTCCATTCACCCAACACATCATCAAACGAAAGCGAGGCAGCAGTGAATGAAAGCAACTGGAATTGTACGCCGCATCGATGATCTAGGAAGAGTGGTTATTCCAAAGGAGATTCGCAGAACATTACGCATCCGAGAAGGAGATCCGCTTGAAATTTTCGTCGATCGCGATGGAGAGGTCATTTTAAAGAAATATTCACCAATCAGTGAACTAGGAGACTTTGCGAAGGAATATGCTGATGCATTATTCGACAGTTTGGGTCATTCTGTACTGATTTGTGATCGTGATACGTATATCGCTGTATCTGGTAGTTCAAAGAAAGAGTATTTAAACAAATCCATTAGTGATTTAATTGAACGAACGATGGATCAGCGTAACACTGTATTAGAAGATAGCAAGAAGGAAATTCAACTTGTCGATGGTATTGATGATGACGTAACTTCTTATACCATTGCACCTATTGTTGCAAACGGAGACCCAATTGGCGCCGTAGTCTTATTCTCTAAAGAAGGTTCAATGGGAGAAGTGGAGCACAAATCAGCCGAGACGGCAGCTAGCTTCTTAGCCCGTCAAATGGAACATTAGGTCTAATAATTGTATATCATTTCGATAAAGCGAAAGATGCCGATAAAATCCGATGATTTTGTCGGCGTTTTTTATATACACTGAAACGAAACACCGAATGTGCCGTCTACTCCTTAGATAGAATTGGCTAGCCAATGACGTATGATATAATGAGTGCGTTTATGAACTAGATTTTTTAAAGGAGTCATCCATGAAAAATGCAATGAATCAGTCACATTGGCTTTTTCAAGGTGCGGTGATCTTAACCATCGCAGGCTTGTTATCAAAGGTACTAAGCGCGGTTTATCGTGTACCCTTTCAAAACATTGTAGGGGATACGGGTTTTTATATTTATCAGCAGGTGTATCCCTTTCTAGGGATTGCCATCATGCTTGGAACAACAGGATTTCCTGTGATGGTCTCGAAGTTGCTGAGTGAACATGGTGATGAGAATCGCAGGGTGATTATAAACGTATCTATCGGTTATATCACAGGATTGAGCGTGATGTTGTTTCTCTCTCTTTACATAGGTGCAGGCATGATTGCGGATCTGATGGCGGACAACCAATTGATTTTGCTCATTCAGATGAGTGCATTTGTCTTTTTATTCCTACCACTCACGGTCATGTTCAGAGGTGTTTTTCAGAGTGATGGAATGATGCTTCCAACCGCTATTTCTCAATTAGTGGAACAGCTTATCCGAGTCGGTGTCTTGCTTTTCTTATCCTTTTACCTTGTGAGACATGGCTATACACTCTATGAGACAGGGGCAGGTGCGGTCTTTTCTTCTATTGCAGGAAGTGCAGTTTCCTTGATGCTGCTCATCATCATTTGGCTCAAATGGCGAAAACGGTCTGTCTCACACACTCCATTCAAACGAGCCACGATGATGAAAAAAGATGTGCTCAAGCGTTTGATTTTCTACACATTGACAATCTGTGTCAGTGGGCTACTCATCTTATGGATGCAAATGGTGGATGCCTTTCATCTATATGCTTTGCTACGCACTGAAGGGCTAAGCGAAGCGGCAGCAAAAGCGGCAAAAGGTGTCTATGACCGTGGTCAGCCATTCTTGCAGCTAGGTACGGTGTTTGCAATCAGTATAGGAACCTCACTTGTTCCTTTTTTATCGTCTGCTCTGAGGAAAGGACAACAAGAAACAATTCGGGAAAAAGTCCGTACATCGATGAAGACCACGTCGGTGTTAGGGATTGGTTCGGCGGTAGGTCTTATTTGTATTTTATCTTCAGTAAATACCATGCTCTTTCGTCATGATGTAGGCACTGATGCGTTGCAAATATTTTGTATCTCTATTGCATTTACGTCAATAGCGATTACGCAAATGGCACTACTCCAAGGGCTTGGGCATACTGTATACCCGGCGATTGTCGTGATATTTAGCGTGATTGTCAAATGGGTGCTCATATTTGTACTGGTTCCTTATTTAGGGATTCATGGTGCTGCTTGGTCAACGGTAATTGGCTTTTTGACAGCAGCGATGTTGAATGCGGTCTATTTAAAGCGAAAGGGATGGATCGCGATCAGAGAACTATTTCCGATAAAAGTCCTTGTATCAGCGACCTTCATGGCCATTGTATTAATAGGGTATCAGGCACTGTTTTCAATCGCCTTTCCTGATGAAAAACGTCTATTTTCCGTAGTAGAGAGCTTGACGTCAGTTTTTATTGGTGGTTTCGCCTTTTTATATAGTATTCTTAAACTAGAAGTATTTACGGACGAGGAATGGAGACTCATTCCATTAGGTGAAAAGGTTTTACATTTTAAACAGATGAGAGGGAAAAGAAATGGCAGGTAAGATTACAGTCGTCGGTCTTGGGGCGGGCGATATGGATCAGCTGACGCTTGGTGTATATAAGCAACTAAAGCAGGCAAAAGAAGTATTTATGAGAACACAGGATCATCCGCTAACCGCAGAGTTAGTGCAGGAAATTCCGTCTCTGACTTTTTTTGATGAGATTTATGAAAAGCACGATCAATTTGATGAGGTATACCAAGAAATCACAGAGACGCTGTTTTCAAAAGCTGTGGACAATGAGATCGTTTATGCAGTTCCGGGACATCCATTTGTTGCAGAAAAAACAGTCCAGCTGTTGGTAGCACAGCAAAAGGAACGCGGAATTGAGGTTCATGTTGCGGGCGGACAAAGCTTTTTAGATGCGACCTTTAGTTCTTTGCAAATTGACCCGATTGAGGGGCTACAATTTGTTGATGCTGGAGATATGAGAGCAGATGATCTCAAATTAACGCAGCACGTCTTGATCTGTCAGGTGTACGATCAGATGACAGCTTCAAATGTGAAACTTACCTTAATGGAAAAATTACCGGATGACTACGAAGTGTATATCGTCACGGCGGCTGGAAGCAGTCAGGAACAAATCACATCCGTGCCGTTATTTGAACTTGATCGAGATGTGTCGATAAATAACTTAACGAGTGTATACGTTCCACCGGTTCGAGATGAAACGTTACTTTATCAACAATTTGACACGTTTCGAGAAGTCATTCGTACATTAAGAGGGCCAGGCGGCTGTCCGTGGGATCAAAAGCAAACGAACGAATCGCTCAAGCCTTACTTAATTGAAGAATGCTATGAACTGCTTGAAGCCATTGATGAAGAGGACCCAGACCACATCGTAGAAGAGCTCGGAGATGTATTACTCCAAGTTTTACTTCATGCACAAATTGGTGAGGATGATGGTTATTTCTCAATCGATGATGTCATCCAGCATGTTACAGAAAAAATGATTCGTCGACACCCACATGTGTTTGGAGACGTCAACGTCAATCAAGCCTCAGATGTGGTGGCCAACTGGGAAAAGATCAAGCAACAAGAAAAGCCGGAGCGGGCGTCATCTCTGTTGCAGTCAATCCCAACGACACTACCAGCTTTAACAAAAGCATATAAGCTCCAAAAGAAAGCGGCAAAGGTCGGGTTCGATTGGGCAAATGTAGAAGATATATGGAACAAGTATGAAGAAGAAAAAGAAGAATTTCTCGTTGAGGTGGCTAAAAAGGCAGAGGATGGTGCGACAAAGCAAATGAAAGATGAATTTGGAGATCTTTTGTTTGTTCTCGTCAACATTGGTCGATTCTATCAGTTAGAGCCGGAAACCGCTCTTTCATCTGCAAATGCCAAATTCATGCGTCGCTTTCAGCATATAGAACGAAAGGCAATGGACACCGGACGTTCATTAGAGGACTTGACACTAGAAGAAATGGACGAACTATGGAATGATGCCAAACGAATAGAAAGAGGTGAAGAAGCGTGAGACTAGATAAATTTTTAAAAGTGTCTCGATTAATTAAAAGGAGAACATTGGCGAAAGAAGTAGCAGATCAAGGTAGGATCTCTATAAATGGAACACAGGCAAAAGCAAGTTCTGACGTAAAAGAAGGAGACGAGCTTCAAATCCGTTTTGGACAAAAGCTTGTGACTGTTCAAGTGAACGAATTAAAGGACACCACGAAAAAAGAAGAAGCTGCTGGCATGTATACTGTTCTGAAAGAAGAAAAAACAGCAGAATAGGGCTTGTTCTAAATAATCCCCTTGTCACATACAATGCAGTAAATGCAAGTATGAGATATGGGGGATGTATGGATGAATCAATATTATAATCAACCTCAAAGCACGAAACTGTCGTCAGAAGCAGAGCACAATGTCACCATGCGAAATAGAAAGCATTTAGATATTACTGGAGTCAAACAGGTGGAAAGCTTTGATAATGAAGAATTTCTGCTTGAAACGGTCATGGGGATTTTAGCCGTTCGTGGTGAAAATCTGCAAATGAAGAATTTAGACGTAGAAAAAGGCGTTGTGTCCATCAAAGGCCGTGTCTTTGATTTAATTTATGTAGATGAGCAGCACGGGGAGAAAGCTAAAGGAATTTTTAGCAAGCTGTTTAAATGACGCTGACAGTCCAGTTTTATACGATGCTTTCGATGGCAGCGATGGGCATCTGGCTGGGCGCATCGCTGGATACGTACAAGCTCTTTGTGAACCGAAAGAAAACAGCAAAATGGCTGCTTGGAATTCACGATATTCTTTTCTGGTTAGTGCAAGGCTTATCCTTCTTTTATGTGTTACTGCTAACAAATGAAGGAGAATTCAGGCTATATATCTTTTTGGCCGTTGCCTTAGGTTTCTCTATGTATCAAGCACTGATGAAACAGCTATACATCAAAGTGCTTACATTCATCATGGCTTGTATGTATAAGACCGTTCTCCTCCTGAAAAGATTGGTCATGGCGCTGGTCTTTCAACCGATCCGTTGGAGTGTCACTTTGATCATGGGTGTTGCACTTTTCTTGCTTCACTCACTCTTACGTCTTGTTCGCTTTACGTTTCGGTTCGTGTGGAGGGTGCTAGCAATTGTTTGTTATCCGCTTATCTGGTTACTCAATGTCACAATTGTGCATCGAATTCCCGAAAAATGGCGAACAACCATTAGGCTGTTTTTTTCAAAAAGAGCAGGAATTTTGCAAGGGTTCAAGAAATTATCTCGTACCATCAAAACGAAATGGAAGCAATTTTGGACAAAGTAAGAGAGGAGGCCTTCTTCATGAACGAGAGAAAACGAAATATCGCACAAATTCAAAACGAATATCAAAAACAAATGGAACAGCAAGCACAGCGGTTAAAACGCAAACGACGTGGACTTTTGAGAAGGCTTACCGTGTTTGGTGTGGTGGTGCTCATGTTTGCTGTGTTGGTGACAAGTGCCCTCTGGTCACAATCGTCCGCATTAAAGGAAAAAGAGGAAAAAAAGGTTGCGCTAGAGAAAGAATTGAAGGAATTACAAAAAAATCAGGAAGATATTTCTGATCAAATTAAGAAACTGAAAAGCAAGGAATACGTGCTCGAACTGGCACGGCGGGACTATTATATGTCCAAAAAAGGCGAAAAAATCTTTGATGTGGGCAATTAGAGCGATTAGCCTTGTTGACACTTAAAATTCAGTTTATGTATAATTGAACAAATGAGATTTTTTTATAAGTCTAAGGAGGAGCACTTTTTTTATGTCGATTGAAGTTGGCAGCAAGTTACAAGGGAAGGTTACGGGCATTACTAATTTTGGAGCTTTTGTGGAGTTGCCAGGAGGTTCAACTGGTCTCGTTCATATCAGCGAGGTAGCCGATAACTATGTAAAAGATATTAATGAGCATTTAAAAGTCGGTGAACAAGTTGAAGTGAAAGTGATTAACGTTGAAAAAGACGGTAAAATTGGCTTGTCCATTAAAAAAGCAAAAGATCGTCCTCAACAACAATCAAGACCGAGCAGAAATGATTTCCGTCCGAAGGAATCGTTTGAGCAAAAAATGAACAAATTCTTAAAGGATAGCGAAGATCGCTTAACATCTTTAAAGCGTAATACGGAATCAAAACGTGGGGGGCGCGGAGCAAGAAGAGGTTAACTTGTTGCTGCTTTCTATATAACTTTACAATGAAGCACCTGCTGTTTAGTAGGTGCTTTTTTTCTTATGTTCACCTCACCTTTTCACATAATTCGTGATTAATTTTAAACTTTCTATTGACGGACAAGCCAATCCTTTGTATTATAGATCTTGTGCTTCTTAGCGCATTTTCAATTATGGCGGTGTAGCTCAGCTGGCTAGAGCGTACGGTTCATACCCGTGAGGTCGGGGGTTCGATCCCCTCCGCCGCTATCTTTTTTACCTGAACAATCAAGCAAGGCCCGTTGGTCAAGCGGTTAAGACACCGCCCTTTCACGGCGGTAACACGGGTTCGAATCCCGTACGGGTCATCTTTAAAGCAGCTTTCAATTTGAAAGCTGCTTTTTTGTATTTTTCGTAAAATCATGATGAAACATAGCGACTTACATGAAAGGATGCCTTTTCGACGAACAAAGCGTCGAACGTTTTATAGAAACGACAACTTCTTTTGACAAAATATCTTTCCCGCCTTCGCTATAATGACTAGCAACGATATCAGGTGGGGGATGAGAAAATGGAAAAACTAGAAAGAAGAACTGATTTAACGGGAGCGGGCTTTGAAAGAATCAGTACGGGTTTCAAAAAGATGAAAAACCTCTTTCTTCATCATACGCATTCTCTTTTTTTCTATAGAGGGTTTATTTATGTTGTTCTCGGCTTCTTATTAGGACGAGCCTTTATTTTATCGGAAATTATGCCCTTTGCTTTACCTTTCTTTGGATCCATGTTGCTCATTAAAAGAGACAAGGCGATGCTCGCATGCCTATCCTTACTGGCTGGGGCCATGACGATATCACCGCAAAATGCATTATTTGTGTTTGCCTCATTGCTCGTATTCCTTCTTATGTCAAAAGTGATGTCTTTCATCATAAAAGATCCAGTCAGAACATTGCCGGTTGTGGTTGTTCTTGCGATGTTAATGACACGAGGGGCGTTTGTCTATGCAGAGCATGGCGCTGTTCAAAGCTATGATTATGTCATGGCGGGCGTAGAGGCAGGACTGGCTTTCATTTTGACACTGATATTCCTCCAAAGCTTGCCTATTTTTACAGTACGGAAGGTGAAGCACTCTTTAAAAGTAGAAGAAATCATTTGTTTTATGATTTTAATTGCATCAGTCTTAACTGGTTTAGCAGGTATCACCTTTCAAGGAATGCAAGCGGAGCATATTTTATCCCGTTATGTCGTGCTTACATTTGCCTTTATTGGAGGAGCCAGCATTGGTTGTACCGTCGGTGTCGTGACGGGTTTAATTCTGGGACTTGCCAACATCGGGAATCTCTATCAGATGAGTCTGCTTGCTTTTTCAGGATTGTTAGGAGGACTATTAAAAGAGGGGAAAAAGGCAGGCGCTGCCATCGGTTTAATTGTTGGTTCTTTGCTTATTTCACTTTATGGGGAAGGGTCAGCAGGTCTGATGACCACGTTATATGAATCAGTCATCGCAGTGACTTTGTTTTTGCTTACACCACAATCAGTGACTTCGAAAGTAGCAAAGTATATTCCTGGAACGACAGAGCATGTGCAGGAGCAACAGCAATACGCTCGGAAAGTAAGAGATGTGACAGCTAAAAAGGTAGACCAATTTTCTCATGTATTTCATGCGCTGTCTGAGAGTTTTGCGACATTTTATGAATCCATTCCAGAGGATAAAAAGCAGGAAGAGGATGTCGATCTATTTTTAAGTACGATCACAGAGAGATCCTGTCAAACGTGCTATAAGAAAAATAAATGCTGGGTGCAGAACTTTGATACAACCTATGAACTCATGAAACAAGTTATGCATGAAACGGACGAAAAAACATATGAACATAACCGAAAATTGAAAAAGAAATTCAGTCAGCACTGTTCAAAGTCAAAACATGTAGAGGAATTAATTGAAGAAGAGATTGCTTACTACAAAGCAAATCAGACTCTTAAGAAAAAAGTCCAAGACAGCAGACGGCTTGTTGCCGAACAACTATTAGGTGTTTCACAAGTTATGGAGGATTTTTCCCGGGAAATAAAACGAGAAAGAGAGCAGCATTTTATTCAGGAAGAGCAGATGATAGAAGCGCTTCAGCACTTCGGAATTGAAATCCAGCAGGTCGAAATATATAGCTTGGAGCAGGGGAATGTTGATATAGAAATGCGGATTCCTTATTGCAATGGTCATGGTGAATGTGAAAAGATCATTGCCCCAATGCTATCGGATATTTTAGAAGAGCAGATTTTAGTGAAAACGGAGCAATGTGCAGAGCATCCAACAGGCTATTGCCATGTTGCTTTTGGATCAGCGAAATCGTACCGAGTAGCGACTGGTGTCGCACATGCGGCAAAAGGTGGAGGGCTGGTGTCAGGAGACAGCTACAGCATGATGGAACTTGGCGCTGGCAAATATGCAGCAGCGATTAGTGATGGGATGGGAAATGGGGCAAGGGCCCATTTTGAAAGCAATGAGACCATTAAGCTGTTAGAAAAAATATTGGCATCAGGCATTGATGAAAAAGTGGCGATTAAGACCATAAATAGTATTTTATCGTTACGAACAACGGATGAGATATATTCAACACTCGACTTATCCATTATTGATTTACAGGATGCCAGCTGTAAATTTCTCAAGATTGGTTCGACCCCAAGTTTTATTAAGCGGGGAGATCAAGTGATGAAGGTACAAGCGAGTAACTTGCCGATTGGGATTATTGATGAATTTGAAGTTGAGGTTGTGAGCGAACAGATGAAGGCAGGCGACCTTCTCATTATGATGAGTGACGGCATTTTTGAAGGACCGAAGCATATTGAAAATCACGATTTGTGGGTTAAACGAAAAATGAAGAGCTTTAAAACAGAAGACCCTCAAGAAATTGCTGATTTATTAATGGAAGAGGTGATTCGGACAAGATCAGGTCAAATCGACGATGATATGACGGTTGTTGTCATTAGGCTTGATCACAACACACCTAAATGGGCATCAATTCCAACAGGTGCATTCTATCTTGAGAAACAAGAGATTTCTTAACATATTCGTATAAGATGAATATCTTCTGGCGATGATGGGGATATAAGCATTCAGTTACAATCCCAGGAGGAATGAAGATGCGAAAAGGTCACGTAAACCAAATCTTATTGATTACAGATGGCTGCTCAAACCATGGAGAAGATCCACTCGCGATTGCTTCATTGGCAAAAGAGCAAGGGATCACAGTCAATGTCATTGGCATTATGGAAGAAAACAGACACGATCATGAAGCGATGAAGGAAGTTGAAGGAATCGCCCTAGCGGGTGGAGGCATTCATCAGGTTGTCTACGTACAGCAACTATCTCAAACCGTCCAAATGGTCACAAAAAAAGCAATGACTCAAACATTGCAAGGTGTTGTGAATAAAGAATTGCAACAGATTCTTGGCAAAGATACAGAGATGGAAGAACTTCCACCTGACAAGCGTGGTGAAGTCATGGAAGTTGTCGATGAGTTAGGAGAGACTGTCCACCTACAAGTTCTTGTCCTTGTCGATACAAGTGCGAGTATGAAACCCAAGCTGCCAACCGTTAAAGAAGCACTCATTGATCTCTCTATCAGTCTAAATTCAAGAATTGGCGAAAATCAGTTTGGAATGTGTGTATTTCCCGGGAAAAACTCAGATGCTGAAATCGTGTTGAATTGGACACCACGATTCGATTCGTTGTCATCTATTTTTCCGAAATTAACGACTGGAGGAATTACTCCGACTGGACCAGCACTGCGGGAAGCTCTTCAGCATTTCAAATCAGTTCGATCACGTAAAGGGTTACTTGAAGCAAAGGAAGAACATGATGAAGAATTCGGTTTCTAACATCCCGCTAGGCACGGTGGTTAAAGGGAAATGGCATCACCATCATTACCGTATTGTAAAAGAGCTGGGAAAAGGAGCGAACGGTGTTGTCTATCTCGCCGAATCGCCAACTGGGCAAATGGCCCTCAAAGTGAGTGATGACAGTATGCATATTGCATCTGAAGTCAATGTATTAAAATCCTTTTCAAAGGCTCCTGTGAAAACAATGGGGCCTTCTTTTTATGATATGGATGATGCAATTTATCCGGGAATGACTCAAAAGCAGTCATTTTATGTGATGGAATATGTCAGAGGCCCGCTGCTTCTCGACTTTGTCAAACAAAAAGGCGACGAGTGGATTGTGGTTTTAATGATTCAGCTATTGTCTAACCTAGCTCATTTACATAAGGAAGGATGGATATTTGGTGACTTGAAGCCAGATAACCTGATCGTTTCAGGGCCGCCTGCAAGCATTCGGTGTATTGATGTCGGAGGGACGACAAAAGCAGGACGAGCCATCAAAGAGTATACGGAGTTTTTTGATCGAGGGTATTGGGGATTTGGTCATCGAAAGGCAGAACCAACATATGATCTTTTTGCTTTAAGTATGATCATGGTAAATTGTGCTTATAAGAAAGAGTTCAAAAAAGGCACTGAACCAGAAAAACAACTTTACGACGCCATTGAAGGACATCCTGTATTAAAAAAATATGAGAGGGTGTTGCGAGCTGCACTTCAAGGAAACTATCAGTCAGCAAATGATATGAAAAGTGCGATGCTGCGAGAAGGGCAGTTGCACATGTCGAGAACAAGTCGTCAAAAGAAGCAAGCACAAAAAAGCCGCCATCCATCAGCTGTTAGCCAAAAGCAGCAGGTGACGTCACGTTCACGGGTAGCCGCCTCCCAAAAAGCGTCTGTACGCAAAAAATCAGGAGGTCTGTCTGAAACCATTATCATCTTGTGCAGCATACTCGCTCTTTACTGTGGATATGTCGTTTTATTCCTACTGTAGGACTGTAAAAAAGCAGGCTTCTTCTTTGCTTGAAGCTACTGAAAGTGATAGGATATGTATATCTTTAAATTACCTGCTCTTTGTGAGGAGGCAGTTGTGAATAGAATTGAATCTTTTTTGAAAAAACATGATGTTAACCTTGAAAATACGACAGTCATTGTCGGGGTTTCCGGCGGACCAGATTCCATGCTCTTATTGCATGAGCTAAACAAGCGGCGAAAAGGTTCCTTCCAGCTGATAGCAGCCCATGTAGACCACATGTTCAGAGGCGAAGAATCCTTTGCTGATTTGACATTTGTTCAAGAGTATTGCAAAGAAAGAGAAATTCCATTTGAATCGGCACGCATACAGGTAACTCAATATGCAAAAGAAAACCGCTTAAACAAACAGGCAGCTGCAAGAGAGTGCAGATATGCCTTTTTTCGTCAGTTGATGGCGCAATATAACGCTGAATTTATAGCGCTTGCACATCATGGAGACGATCAAGTCGAGACGATGATGATGAAGCTGACGAGAGGAACTGTTGGGATAGGACTTGCAGGGATACAGGCGAAACGCTCCTTTCAAGAAGGCTGGCTGATTCGTCCGTTGCTTGGCTATTCTAAGGACGAAGTGCTAAAAGCATGTGAAAAGGAACATGTTCCATATGTCGTTGATCAAAGCAATCATACGGATGACTACTTGAGAAACCGCATGAGAAGACACATCCTCCCTGTATTAAAGGAAGAAGCACCTCATGTGCATCAAAGCTTTCAATTTGTCAGTGAGGTACTAACTGAGGATGAACAATACTTACAGGCATTAGCGAAGGAACAAATGAATCAAGTGATGACGAGTCAAACACCGAAACAAATCGAGATCAAAATCCAGCCTTTGCTTGACCTGCCTTTGCCTTTACAAAGAAGAGGCATTCAACTAATATTAAACTATCTTTATGAAAACACTCAGTCGGTGTTTTCAAACCAGCATATTCTAGGGATTTTGGACTGGTTATCTCAAACAGAGCAGCCGTCTGGATCATTAGATTTGCCAAAGGGTTTACAAGCAGTAAAGTCTTATCGTCACTGTATGTTTACCTTTGAACGATCGCTTTTATCTGAGCGTCCTTATGCTCTGTCATTAAAGGCTGAGCTAGGAGAGGAACTTTCTCTGCCAAATGGACGATCAATCGTGGTATCAAAGCATGTTCCGAAGGATGCACGGAACGGGAACTGTTTTTTCATACTTCAAAAGAACCGTGTTCAACTTCCGTTGATCATTCGATCACGAAAAATTGGTGATCGAATCAAACTTAAAGGGATGAATGGTTCGAAAAAGGTGAAGGATATATTTATTGATAAAAAAGTGCCTCTTGCAGAAAGAGACAGCTGGCCGATCGTCACTGACTCGGATCATCAAATCATCTGGATACCAGGTCTGAAAAAATCCGTTTTTGAAGAAATTGATATGACAAACAGCGATCTCATTGTATTACAATATAGACAGCACGAAAATTTGTAGGGGGCAAGCAAAAGCATGAAACAAGATATCGAAAAGATTTTGATCTCAGAAGAAGAGATCCAGCAAAAGGTGAAGGAACTGGGTGCAACATTAACCAGCGATTATGATGGTAAATTTCCCCTGGCTATTGGTGTTTTGAAGGGAGCTCTTCCATTCATGGCAGACTTGATCAAACACATTGATACATATCTGGAGCTTGACTTTATGGATGTATCAAGCTACGGAAAATCTACCGTATCTTCTGGAGAAGTAAAAATCATTAAAGATTTAGATACTTCTGTTGAAGGAAGAGATATTTTAATTATGGAAGATATCATCGACAGTGGGCTAACTTTGAGCTATCTGGTAGAGCTTTTCCGATACCGTAAAGCAAACTCCATTAAAATTGTGACATTGCTTGATAAGCCAAGCGGTCGTAAAGCAGACATCAAAGCAGATTATGTTGGATTTGAAGTGCCAGATGCGTTTGTTGTCGGTTATGGATTGGATTTCGCTGAACGTTACCGAAACCTCCCGTATATTGGAGTGTTAAAACCATCAGTTTACGAAGGATAATCAACAGACGTATACATGAGGTTATTGGTTGTATTGGAATGTTTTTCTATGATACTATTGAACATAGTTGTGCTTACTGTGGGAGGAGGTAAGGAATGAATCGGGTTTTTCGTAATACGATTTTTTATATACTTATTTTATTACTTGTGATAGGGGTTGTCAGTTGGTTAGGATCCCCTAATCAAAAGCCTGAGAACATGTCTTACAGCAAATTTTCGCAAAATCTAAGTGCGGGAAAAGTGGAGAGTATCTCCATTCAGCCTGTAAGAGGGGTTTATGAAATTCGAGGCCAATTAGAAGGCGCGAAGAAAGATCAATTTTTCATTACCCATGTTCCAGATGGTCAAGGTGTTGACCAAATTTACAGTGCACTGAAAAATACAGATGTAAAAGTAGAACCAGCACCTGAAACAAATGGATGGTTGCAAGTTCTTACAACGATCATTCCATTTATTATCATCTTTATCTTGTTCTTCTTCTTGCTGAATCAAGCTCAGGGCGGCGGTAGCCGAGTGATGAACTTTGGTAAGAGTAAGGCGAAGCTTTACACAGAAGAGAAGAAGCGCGTGAGATTCAAAGATGTTGCGGGTGCAGATGAAGAAAAGCAAGAGCTTGTAGAAGTCGTTGAGTTCTTGAAGGATCCACGTAAATTTGCAGAGCTTGGCGCAAGAATTCCAAAAGGGGTTTTACTAGTAGGACCTCCAGGTACAGGGAAAACATTGCTTGCTAGAGCATCTGCTGGAGAAGCGGGCGTTCCTTTCTTCAGTATCAGTGGTTCTGACTTCGTCGAGATGTTTGTCGGTGTCGGTGCTTCACGTGTACGTGATTTATTTGAAAATGCGAAGAAGAATGCTCCTTGCTTAATCTTTATTGATGAGATTGATGCAGTCGGTCGTCAGCGTGGAGCAGGTCTTGGCGGTGGCCATGACGAGCGTGAGCAGACGCTTAACCAACTTCTTGTTGAAATGGACGGTTTTAGTGCAAATGAAGGGATCATCATCATTGCAGCTACAAACCGAGCAGATATTCTAGATCCTGCATTGCTTCGTCCGGGACGTTTTGACCGTCAAATTACGGTTGACCGCCCAGATGTCATTGGTCGTGAAGAAGTACTGAAAGTTCATGCGAAAAACAAACCGCTTGACGATACAGTAAACTTGAAAGCCATTGCAAGCAGAACACCAGGTTTCTCTGGAGCTGATCTTGAGAACTTGCTAAACGAAGCGGCACTCGTTGCTGCACGTCAAAACAAAAAACAAATCGATATGCGTGATATCGACGAAGCGACTGACCGTGTCATCGCTGGGCCGGCTAAGAAAAGTCGAGTCATTTCGAAGAAAGAGCGTAATATCGTGGCATACCATGAAGCAGGACACACTGTCATTGGACTTGTCCTAGACGAAGCGGACATGGTGCATAAAGTAACCATCGTTCCTCGTGGTCAGGCAGGCGGATATGCGGTTATGCTTCCGAGAGAAGATCGTTATTTCCAAACGAAGCCAGAGCTGCTTGATAAAATTGTCGGCTTGCTCGGCGGTCGTGTTGCAGAGGAAATCACGTTTGGTGAAGTAAGTACCGGCGCTCACAATGACTTCCAGCGTGCCACAGGCATTGCGAGAAGAATGGTAACTGAGTTCGGTATGTCTGATAAACTTGGTCCACTACAATTTGGCCAATCACAAGGTGGTCAAGTATTCCTTGGTCGTGATTTCAACAACGAGCCGAATTATAGTGAAGCGATCGCTTATGAGATTGACCAAGAAATTCAGCGTTTCATCAAGGACAGCTACGAGCGTGCAAAACAAATTCTCACTGAGAATAAAGATAAGCTAGAAATTATTGCACAAGCCCTTCTAGAAGTTGAAACATTAGATGCTGAACAAATTAAATCTCTTTACGAAACTGGGAAGCTTCCAGAGCGTGTATACGCAGATGATGAAGAGAAAAACGATGATGTGAAAGTGAACATCAAGAAAAAAGAAGATGAGGAGAAGTAATCTCCTTTGCTAAAAAGCTGCTGGGATCACCAGCAGCTTTTTTTTATTTCGTTTCCATAAATGGATCGGTTTCGAATTGTTTACAAATGGAACTCAATTCGTGTATGGTATGATAGAAAGTCGAAAAATGATCTTTTTGAGAAACTATTCAAAGTGGTGATAAAGTTGTTACTTGTGATAGATGTAGGAAACACAAACACCGTGTTAGGTGTTTATCATAAAGGTGAACTAAACTACCATTGGCGTATTGAAACAAGTCGTCACAAAACAGAAGATGAGTTTGGTATGTCCATTCGTTCTCTGTTTGATTATGTAGGATTGATGTTTGATCAAATAGAAGGGATTATTATCTCATCTGTGGTCCCACCAATGATGTTTGCCCTAGAAAGAATGTGTGAAAAGTATTTTCACATTACACCCCAGATTGTCGGACCTGGCATGAAGACCGGACTGAACATTATGTGTGACAATCCAAAAGAAGTAGGCGCTGATCGCATTGTAAATGCAGTGGCAGCCATCCATTTATATGGGGCACCCCTCATTGTGGTTGACTTTGGTACAGCTACAACCTACTGCTACATCAATGAACAAAAACAATACATGGGTGGAGCCATTGCACCGGGTATTACCATCTCAACTGAAGCATTATATACGAGAGCGGCGAAGCTTCCAAGAATTGAGATTGTCCGTCCAGATCACATTGTTGGAAAAAATACCATCAGTGCGATGCAATCAGGGATCCTTTATGGATATGTTGGACAAGTCGAGGGAATAGTGAAACGGATGAAGGAGCAAGCCAAACAAACACCGAAGGTCATCGCAACTGGCGGTTTGTCTACATTAATTGGGAATGAGTCAGACTGCATTGATGTTGTCGATCCGTTCTTAACTTTAAAAGGACTTCAACTGATTTATGAACGTAACCGCGTCGGTGTATTATAGGAGGTTTAATCGAAATGGATTACTTAGTTAAAGCGTTAGCATATGATGGTAAAGTCCGTGCATATGCTGCCAACACAACAGATACAATCAACGAAGCACAAAGGAGACATTATACATGGCCTACTGCGTCAGCAGCGATTGGTCGAACTATGACTGCTACTGTCATGATGGGTGCTATGTTAAAAGGGGAAAACAAGCTCACTGTTAAAATCGAAGCGGGTGGGCCGATTGGTGCCATTATTGCGGATGCCAATGCAAAGGGGCAGGTGCGAGGATATGTCTCCAACCCACAAGTTCACTTTGATTTAAATGAACATGGCAAGCTAGATGTCAGACGTGCTGTTGGAACAACAGGCACATTAAGTGTCGTAAAAGATGTCGGAATGAGAGAACACTTTACAGGTCAGACAGAAATTGTCTCAGGTGAAATTGGTGATGACTTCACCTATTATCTCGTCTCTTCTGAGCAAGTACCATCTTCGGTTGGAGTAGGTGTTCTTGTGAACCCAGACAACTCTATCCTTGCGGCTGGTGGATTCATCATTCAATTGCTACCAGGTACTGAAGAAGCGGTCATTGAACGTCTAGAAAAACGACTATCAACCATCGAACCCATTTCCAAACTCATTGAAAAGGGATTGTCACCAGAGGAAATTTTGGAAGAGGTTCTCGGTGAAAAGCCTCAATTCTTAGAAACTGTCCCTGTCGAATTCTCTTGTAATTGTTCAAAAGAACGGTTTGCAAATGGAGTGATCAGCCTAGGTAAAGCCGAAATTGAAGACATGATTGAAACAGACGGACAAGCAGAAGCTCAATGCCATTTTTGTAACGAAACGTACGTATTTACAAAAGAAGAGCTAGAAGAGCTACGTGACGAAACAACCCGCTAAGCTCTAAGCAGCGGGTTTTTCTTTTGATGCTAGAAAGGAGACGGAAGATGAGATTAAAAGCAAGAGTGGTATGGACATTTATCCTCGTTTTGCTCATGATCAATGCGGTTGTCATTGCTTATGTACTGACAAAGTCGCAAATGTCACAGGCTTCTTCAAACGGGAAAAGCGGTGAAGAAATTGCGTCTATAGGAAACGAGAGTATTACCCGTCAGGAATGGTTGAAAAAAATGGAGGATCGCTACGGAAAAGCGACACTTGAGCAAATGATCAATCAACAAGTGGTGAATCAGCTTGCGAAAGAAAACAATATAAAGCTCACTTCAACAGAAATCAATAGAGAATTACTTATGTTAAAAGCAGTTTCTAATCATTTCTATGAAGACGGTCAGACAAGTGAAAAGGAATGGAAAGAACAGATCCGTTATCAAATTTTATTAGAAAAGCTCTTAACGAGAGATGCCGTTGTTTCTGACAAAGAGGCCAAAGCCTTCTATGAAAAAAACAAGGATTTATATCAATATGATGATTCATACAGAATTCGTCATATCGTTGTAAAAACGCAAGAAGAAGCTAACAACGTGTTTAAAGAACTTAAAGGTGGATCTAGCTTTGAAGCAGTAGCAGCTGAACGTTCAACCGATCGTTATACTTCACCCTACGGCGGAGATCTAGGATTCGTGACAGAAGAACAAGAAAGTATTCCAGCCTTATACATACAAGAAGCCCAAAAGCTTCAACCGAATAAATGGACAAAAGAACCGATCCAGACGAAAAATGGATATGCCATTATTCAATTGAAAGAAAAACTAAATGGTCGTTCTTTCTCTTATGAAGATGTAAAAGATCAGATCAAAAGACAGATTGCGATGGAAGACCTAGGCGGAAAGGCGAACGTCAAAACCCTGTGGAAAGAAGCGAAAGTCACATGGTTTTACGAAGGGGAACAGGACTAAAAGCATTGACAAAATTTTTCGAAATTGATAATTTAATATTAATACAATAAAATTACTCGGAGATAGAGGTGTTAGTGATGGCTCGTATTGCAAATTCAGTTTTTGAACTAATAGGAAATACACCAGTCGTTAAATTAAACCGTTTAGTAGAAGAAGACAGTGCGGATGTCTACTTAAAACTGGAATACATGAATCCGGGCAGCAGTGTGAAAGACCGTATCGCCTTAGCGATGATTGAAGATGCTGAAGCGAAAGGGAAATTAAAAGCAGGTGACACACTGATTGAACCAACAAGTGGTAACACAGGGATCGGACTTGCGATGGTAGCTGCAGCAAAAGGGATCAATGCCATTTTGGTTATGCCGGATACAATGAGTCAGGAGCGTCGCAACCTTTTACGTGCTTACGGGGCTGAGCTTGTCTTAACTCCTGGTACAGAAGGAATGAAAGGTGCAATCAAAAAAGCAGAAGAGCTTGCACAAGAGCATGGCTATTTCATGCCACAGCAATTTAACAACGAAGCCAATGCTGAGATTCATCGCCGTACAACTGGGAAAGAAATTCTTGAACAGTTTGATGGTGAGCTCGATGCATTTATTGCAGGAGTTGGTACGGGTGGTACGATTACTGGTGCTGGTGAAGTCTTAAAAGAAGCAATTCCATCTATTCAGCTTTATGCAGTAGAACCAACAGATTCTCCTGTATTATCAGGAGGAAAGCCAGGTCCGCATAAAATCCAAGGAATTGGAGCGGGATTTGTACCTTCTATTTTGAACACGGAAGTATATGACGGTATTATCCAAGTGAAAAACGAAGATGCATTTGAGCTTGCAAGAAAGGCAGCGAAAGAAGAAGGAATCCTTGGCGGAATCTCTTCAGGAGCAGCCATTTACGCCGCTCTTCAAACAGCGAAGAAGCTAGGTAAAGGGAAAAAGGTTCTAGCGATCATCCCAAGTAATGGAGAGCGTTACCTAAGTACACCTCTTTATCAATTTGATTAAACGACACACCCCAGCGTTTGCTGGGGTTTTTTGACGATTTCTGAAGATGGAAAGCAAATACTATTTTCTAAATAAATTGGATTGGATTACAATAAGGTTAACGAAAATGAAAAAGGATGATAACATGACACAACGCAGGCCAATAGGCATCAAAATTCCTTTTACGAAAGATGACTTTTTAAATAGATATGAACAACTATCAGCACATGAAACACATCACGTTCTTTTAGAAAGTGCCAGAGGCGGGGCATACAGCATAGCTGGGATTCGCCCGATTGCGAAAGCAAAAGGAAAAGATGGGATGACAACCATCCATTATCAAGATGACGTGCTATTCAAAGAAGGCGATCCATTCAGAGCCTTTGCTGATTGGTTTCAAACCCTTCAAACAGAAACAAACGAGGATTACCCTGACTTTCAAGGTGGAGCGATTGGGTTTTTAAGCTATGACTACGCAAGATACGTAGAGCAATTCAAAATGCTATCAATTGATGATCTCAATACACCAGATATGTATTTCCTCGTATTTAATGATGTCGCTGTTTTTGATCACCAAGAAGAGGTTTTATGGCTGATGACGCATACTGAAGGAGAAGAGTCTCTGTCTGATGCGAATCAAAGGTTGGAAGAATGGAAGTTGGAATGGACAAGTACGTCAGAGGTAACCGCACACTCACCGCTCCATACACCTTCGGCGGAATTTGTACCAGCAACATCTTTCACGGAGGACACCTTTGGTGAAGCGGTAGAGAAAATCAAGCAATATATCGCAAACGGTGATGTGTTCCAAGTCAATCTATCCATCAGACAAGATGAACAGCTACACACCCACCCGTACGAATTGTACAAAACATTACGCCAGGTGAATCCATCCCCATACATGTCTTATGTGCATACACCTGATTTCCAAATTGTTTGTGGATCACCAGAGCTGCTCATCAAGAAAAAAGGAAATCAGTTAGAAACAAGACCAATTGCAGGGACAAGATCTAGAGGAAGAGATGATGCAGAGGATCAAGCGCTGGCGAAGGAACTTATTGAAAATGAAAAAGAACGCGCGGAACATGTGATGCTGGTTGATCTAGAACGGAATGATCTTGGACGTGTATCCACGTATGGCTCAGTAAAAGTAAATGAGTTTATGGCAATCGAAAAATACTCGCATGTCATGCACATTGTATCTAACATCCAAGGTGAGCTACGCGATGAATGTGATGCAGTCGATGTGATGCAAGCTGTATTTCCTGGTGGAACAATTACAGGCGCTCCGAAAGTTAGAACAATGGAAATTATAGAAGAACTTGAGCCGACAAGACGAGGGCTTTATACTGGATCTATAGGCTGGTTTGGATTCAATCAAGATATGCACTTTAATATCGTCATTCGTACAGCATATTGTACAGAAGGCAAAGCCTTTATGCAGTCAGGTGCCGGCATTGTCATTGATTCTGTCCCAAAACACGAATATAAAGAATCCATCAAAAAAGCCTATGCAGTAAAAAAGGCATTACAGTTGAGTAAAGAAGAGACAATTTTGAGTTAGAGGTGAGCAGAGTATGATATTAATGATTGATAATTATGATTCATTTACGTACAATCTCGTTCAGTATTTAGGTGAACTTGGAGAAGAATTGATTGTGAAACGAAACGATCAAGTGACGATTCAAGAAATTGAAGAGATCAAGCCCGACTTTTTAATGATTTCACCAGGACCGTGTAGTCCGGATGAAGCTGGAATCAGTATGGAGGCGATCCAACATTTTGCTGGAAAGATCCCGATCTTTGGTGTGTGCTTAGGTCATCAATCCATCGCGCAAGTTTTTGGAGGAGATGTCATTCGAGCAGAGCGATTAATGCACGGGAAAACGTCAGAAATTATGCATGATGGAAAAGGTGTCTTCAGTGGCCTTCAAAATCCACTTGTTGCAACGAGATATCATTCATTAATCGTTAAAAACGAGACATTACCAGACTGCTTTATTGCGACAGCTAGCACAGAGGAAGGCGAGCTCATGGCAATCCGCCACAAAGAATGGCCGATCGAAAGCGTCCAGTTTCATCCTGAATCGATTATGACGTCCTTCGGAAAAGACATGCTCAAGAATTTTATTGAGACGTATCGTCAAAAGGGGCATGAAGTAAACGCATGATCATTTATCTGAACGGTCAGTATATAGAGGAGAAAGCCGCAGCTCTTTCCCCTTTTGATCATGGTTTTCTATATGGCATCGGTGTGTTCGAAACATTTACCAGCTTAGCGGGACAAGTCTTCCTGTTGGATTGGCATCTTGAAAGGCTCAATCAATCATTACGTGACCTTTGCATCGAATCCACAATAGAGAAACCATTTGTACTCGACATCATACAAAACTTGCTGCATCAAAATCATCTAACCGATGGTCATGCGAGAATTCGCTTCAATGTCTCTGCTGGCCAAGGCAATGGATTCTCTGCAGAATCTTATAAAGAGCCGGTTATTTTTGTCATGCTGTCTCCTTTCAAACCTGAATCGATTTTAGATGAAAAACAAGGGATGATTCTTGAAACTAGAAGAAATACACCCGAAGGGCCGAGGCGGCTTAAGTCTCATCACTACATGAACAACCTCCTCGGGAAAAGAGAAATCGGCAATGACCCTAAGATAGAAGGGATCTTTTTAACAAAAGAAGGCGATGTGGCAGAAGGGATTACATCGAATGTGTTTTGGAGAAAGGGAGAAGTCATTTATACCCCTTCACTTGACACGGGTATCCTAAACGGAGTCACGCGTCGATATTGTATAGAAACATTACACAACCAAGGTGCCTCTCTAATAGAAGGGCAATTTCCGGTCGATCACCTATTAAGCGCCGATGAAGCGTGGATGACCAATTCGGTTCAGGGGATTGTTCCATTCGGAAAGATAGGACAAGTCACAATGCTGGAAAACAACCGACTGGTTTCAATCAAACTGAGAACACAATATACAAAAGAACGTCTAGAACATAAAGAGTAGGTGGACATAATGACACAACAAGCGATTCAACAGCCAAAAGTAATTCAAGCCAAGCACCATACATTAAATTATGAAGAGAAGACATTGGTCATGGGTATTTTAAATATCACACCTGACTCTTTTTCAGATGGTGGCAAGTTTAATCAAATTGATAAAGCGGTAGCTCGTGCAAAACAGCTGATGGAAGATGGCGCACATATTATTGATATTGGTGGAGAATCTACCCGTCCGGGAGCGGCATTTGTATCAGAGGATGAGGAATTATCTAGAGTCGTTCCTGTGATTGAGAAAATCACACAAGAATTAGATGTGCCGATTTCCATTGATACGTATAAAGCTCATGTGGCGGATGAAGCGGTCAAGGCCGGAGCTTCCATTATTAATGACATATGGGGAGCAAAGGCAGATGATCAAATGGCGCATGTTGCGGTCAAGCACAATGTACCGATCATCTTAATGCACAATCGCCCAGAGCGAAATTACACACACCTTATTTCAGATATGATCGCAGATCTGAAAGAGAGTATACACATTGCGAAACAAGCAGGTGTGCGTGATGACATGATCATATTAGATCCAGGTGTAGGATTTGCCAAAAATAAAGCCGATAACCTCATGGTCATGAATGAACTCGAACACTTCTGTCAAATGGGATACCCACTCCTTCTTGCAACATCAAGAAAACGATTCATTGGTGCTGTATTAGACCTTCCGCCTGAAGAACGTACAGAAGGAACAGGTGCGACTGTTTGTATGGGGATTCAAAAGGGAAGTGCAATGGTTCGTGTGCATGATGTGAAAGAAATCGCTAGAATGGCAAAAATGATGGATGCGATGCTGAATAAGGGAGGCGCTTATCATCGATAAAGTGTATGTGAACGGAATGGAGTTTTACGGTTATCATGGTGTGTTTGCAGAAGAAAATAAATTAGGTCAACGATTCCGTGTGGATTTAATAGCCTCACTCGATTTAAAGAAAGCTGGTCAAACAGACGACCTAAACGAAACCATCAACTATGCAGAGCTCTATAACATCTGCAAAAACATTGTAGAAGGAGAGCCGGTTAATCTAGTTGAGACACTGACAGAACGAATTGCAAGCCAAGTATTAAACGATTTTCCGACAGTTCAGGAATGTACAGTGAAAGTCATCAAGCCTGATCCGCCAATTCCAGGGCATTACCAATCTGTTGCAATTGAAATGACGAGATCACGCGCATGAGCAACATAGCATATATCGCCTTGGGTTCAAATATAGGAAAAAAAGAGACCTACTTAAAAGAAGCGGTCAAAAAACTACACGAGCATCCAGAGGTGCAAGTAGAATCAATATCATCTATATACGAGACAACGCCTGTGGGATACGAGAATCAAGACGATTTTTTAAACATGGCTGTAAAAATCACAACATCGCTTCGTCCGGAAGAGCTGCTCACACTCACGCAAAAAATTGAACAAGAGTTGGGCAGAACGAGAGAAGTGAGATGGGGACCGCGAACGGCTGACCTTGACATTTTACTTTATAATCGTGAAAATATTGAATCAGAACAACTTGTGATACCACATCCAAGAATGTACGAACGTTTATTCGTACTTGTTCCGATGAGTGAAATCTGTCCAGAAATCAATGAAGTACAAATAAACGCCGTTACAGATCAAGAAGGTGTGAGCATTTGGAAAAAGACATGTGGGGTAGAAGAATTCGTGCATACCGAAAGCTAAAAGGGTATACTCAGGAAGGGTTCGCCAAAAGGCTGGGCATTTCTGTCTCTGTCTTAGGAGAAATTGAGCGAGGCAATCGATTACCAACAAAGCAAATGATCAGTCAGATAGCAGATGCTTTAAATATAACGGTGGAAGAACTTTCACCAATACATGAGGAAGAAGGGAGGGGGAAAGATGTTTAAAATCGGAAATGTCGACATTAAAAACAAAGTAGTGCTAGCACCTATGGCTGGCGTGTGTAACTCAGCGTTTAGACTGACCGTGAAGGAATTCGGAGCGGGATTAGTTTGTGCTGAAATGATCAGTGACAAAGCAATCCTGATCAACAATGCCAGAACGATGGGTATGCTCTACATTGATGAACGTGAAAAACCATTGAGCCTACAGATATTCGGAGGCGAAAAGGATACGCTTGTAGAAGCGGCCAAATTTGTTGACCTACATACAACAGCCGATATTATTGATATTAACATGGGCTGTCCTGTACCAAAGATCACAAAATGTGATGCAGGAGCGAAATGGCTACTCGACCCCAATAAAATTTATGAAATGGTTTCCGCTGTTGTGGAAGCTGTTAATAAGCCCGTCACTGTGAAGATGAGAATGGGCTGGGATGAAGATCATATCTTTGCTGTTGAAAATGCCCGTGCTGTTGAAAGAGCAGGTGGACAAGCGGTTGCACTTCACGGTAGAACCCGTGTTCAGATGTATGAAGGGACAGCGAATTGGGATATCATCAAAGAAGTGAAGCAATCTGTCAATATTCCTGTCATTGGCAATGGTGATGTAAAGACTCCTCAAGATGCCAAACGGATGCTTGATGAAACGGGCGTGGATGCTGTCATGATCGGAAGGGCCGCACTAGGAAACCCGTGGATGATTTACCGTACAGTTCATTATTTAGAAACGGGCGAATTGAAAGAAGAACCAAACGTACGTGAAAAAATGTCTGTGTGTAAACTTCATTTAGACAGACTCATTGACCTAAAGGGTGAACATGTGGCTGTAAGAGAAATGAGAAAACATGCAGCCTGGTACCTCAAAGGGATAAAAGGCAATGCGGACGTAAGAAATCAAATTAATCAAAGTGAAACGAGAGCGGAGCTTGTACAGATTCTAGATGACTTTACGATCGAAGCCGAGGCAAAAGAGCTTCAAAGAATAAAAGTAGGATAAGACTATCTTTCTTTTTGTGGCTCACTGCTAGTGGATGTACTGGCAGTTTTTCTGCTTTTCTATGTAAAATACATTATTGGAGTGATTGAAATGAGTAATGAAGGGCTTAATAACGAAGAATTAAATGACCAATTCCAAGTCAGACGTGACAAAATGAATAAAATGAGAGAAGAAGGGATCGATCCTTTTGGTCAACGATATGACCGCTCTCATCAATCAGCTCAAATTATTGCGGAATATGATGAGTTTTCTAAAGAAGAACTAGAAGAAAAAGACGCAACAGTGACAATCGCTGGCCGTATGATGACCAAGCGTGGTAAAGGAAAAGCAGGGTTTGCCCACATTCAAGATCTAGAAGGACAAATTCAAATCTATGTTCGCAAAGATAGTGTCGGAGAAGAAGCTTACGAATTATTCAAAAGCTCAGATCTAGGCGATATTATTGGTGTAACAGGAAGCGTATTTAAAACGAATGTAGGGGAGCTCTCAATTAAAGCGACTAGTTTTGAGGTTCTAACAAAAGCACTTCGCCCACTTCCTGATAAATACCATGGCTTAAAAGATGTTGAACAACGTTATCGCCAACGTTATCTTGACTTGATTGTGAATCCAGAAAGCAAGCAGACATTCATTATGCGAAGCAAGATCATTCAATCAATGAGAAGATATTTAGATGCTAAAGGATACCTAGAAGTTGAAACACCAACTATGCATAGCATCCCTGGAGGTGCATCTGCTCGTCCTTTCATTACTCATCACAACGCACTCGATATGCCATTGTATATGCGTATTGCAATTGAACTGCACTTGAAACGACTGATCGTTGGTGGCTTAGAGAAAGTATACGAAATCGGGCGTGTATTCCGTAACGAAGGTGTATCTACTCGCCACAACCCTGAATTCACCATGATTGAGCTGTATGAAGCATATGCGGACTACAAAGATATCATGAGCCTGACTGAAAACCTTATTGCCCATATTGCCCAAGAGGTATTGGGAACAACGACTATTCAATATGGAGAAGATGAGATCGATCTTAAACCTGAATGGAAAAGACTCCATATGGTTGATGCGGTGAAAGAAGCAACAGGTGTAGACTTCTGGAAAGAGATGACGGCTGAAGAAGCAAAACAGCATGCAGCTGATCATGGCGTTGAAATCACGAAGAATATGTCAGTAGGTCATATCATTAACGAATTCTTTGAGCAAAAAGTAGAAGAAACTTTGGTACAACCTACTTTTATTTACGGACACCCAGTGGAGATTTCTCCATTAGCTAAGAAAAACCCGGAAGATCCACGATTTACGGATCGCTTTGAGCTATTCATCGTGCGCCGCGAACATGCGAATGCATTTACGGAGCTAAACGATCCGATCGATCAAAGAGAACGTTTTGAAGATCAATTAAAAGAACGAGAAGAAGGAAATGACGAAGCACATCTAATGGATGATGATTTTGTGGAGGCGTTAGAATATGGTATGCCACCAACTGGCGGACTAGGAATCGGTATCGACCGATTAATTATGTTACTCACGAACTCGCCATCAATTAGAGACGTACTGCTTTTCCCACAAATGAGAAATCGATAATAGATGAATAAAAGCGCCATTTTATGAATGGTGCTTTTATTTTTCACAAAATGAAACTTTTTTCGAAATAACTATTGCAAGAATAGAATCAAGGTGGTATATTATTATTCGTTGCCGCAAAACAGCAACGAGGTTAAAAAAAGAAATTGAAAAAAGTCCTTGACTTTAACCGAAACGAAATGTTAAGATATTAAAGTCGCTTACGAGCGATAACGAACATGATCTTTGAAAACTAAACAAGACAAAACGTACCTGTTAATTCGAGTTTTTATAAAAAATCCTATGATGATTCATA
>NZ_JBFEFT010000026.1:0-52780 GCF_047229225.1 Bacillus sp. 179-C3.3 HS
AACGAGCACAGCTTACACAGCTGGAAGTATCGCGTTTTTCGCTATCCCCTATTCGGTTCTTGCTTACTTTATTGCGTATTTTTTCTTACCGAAATTATGGACAGTGGCGAAAAATCATAAGTTGACGACACTTGCTGATTATGCGCGTGAACGATTTGACAGTAAGCTATTATCTAGCTTGATTGCCATTGTTGGTGTACTTATGCTGATTCCTTATATTTGCCTTCAGCTAAGCGGAATTCAGGATACGTTAACTGTCGCTGGTACCAACTATATTAACGTGAATGCAGTTGTTATTATTTCATTTATTCTTGTTGCACTATATACGTTTTTTAGTGGTATCAAAGGACCTACATATACAGCCATTATCAAAGATATTCTCGTTTGGGTGATCATGCTCTTTATGGTCGTTTCACTGCCGATGATACACTTCAACGGCTGGACCCCAATGATGGATACATTAGTCAAAGAAGCGCCACAGCTTTTAACGATCCCTGAGAGCGGTCCTAAAGGCATCATGTGGTTTATGACGGCATCAGCTGTTTCCGCACTCGCTTTATTTATGTGGGCACATGCTGCTACTGGTGTCTTTACAGCCAAAAGCGCAGATGCGATCCGCAAAAACAGTATGTTTTTGCCCCTTTACAATATTATCTTAATTTTGGTCATTTTCCTTGGGCTGATTGCCTTTTTAGTTTTACCAGAAGACACAAATCCAAGATTTGCCCTTCTGCATTTAATTCAAACATCATATGGTGGCGTGATGCAGGGACTTGCCTATTCTACAATCGCACTTGCTTCACTCATTCCGTGTTCGATTATGGCCATTGGTGCGTCGAATTTATTTGCGAATAATTTATATCGTGATTTGATCCATCCCAATGTGTCACCTAAACGATTAACGCTCATTACACGTTTGATGGTATTTATCGTCATTGGCCTTGCTCTGTTATTTGGGATGCTGTTCCCAACTGCACTTGTCACACTTCAGTTGATTGGTGTTTCAGGTATGGTACAGATCTTCCCAGCCATTGTAATCAGCTTATTTTGGAAAAAACAATCGAGAGAGGCAACCATTGCAGGGCTCATCGTAGGAATTAGCGTGACCTTTGCCGCGAACATCTCACAAGTCACGTTCGGTTTATATGAAGGTTTTCTCGGATTATTAGCCAACGTAGTGGTCATCTTGATTTTGAATCCGTTCTTCCAAAAGAAGATCACTTCAAATTCTGTCACACATGACCTTTTTCAACGAGACAACGAAACGATTGTAAAAGAAGCGTAAACACAAGAAAAGCAGTCCCCTTCTCAGGGACTGCTTTTCTCTATTTCATGTCTTGTTTTAAGACATCAATGGCTTTTTGCATTTGTGTATCATTTTTCTTTAGCTTTTCTTGTAACTTTGTCATTAGAACCGTTGTGGTATCCCCTGTAAGAATACCATCTGCCTTCAGATCATGATCGATTTGGAAGCTTTTCACAACGGTTTGGAATGCTTGATCATATTCTCCATTTGCTTTTGCTTCATAGCCAAGGGCTTCGAACATCTTTTGCGCCGCTTTGACTTCATCTCCATTATCATTCAATTGATACGTCTTTTTCGCACTTAAATATGGCAATTTCGCATAACTCGGAAGAGATGCTTTCACCTGTGGCTCAATCCCTTTTTTATGAATCCAAGAACCATTTGGCGTTAGCCACTTTGCAATCGTTAATTTGACGCTGGAGCCATCATTATAGCTTTGGGCATTTTGTACAGTTCCTTTACCGAACGTTTTTTCACCAACAATTTGAATCCCTGATGATTGATGAAGTGCGGCTGCCATAATTTCAGCGGCACTGGCTGATCCACCATTGACGAGGACAACTGCTGGTTGATGGAATTTTCGTTCTTTTTCCGCTTTGTACACTTGTTTCTTGCCTTTTTCCTCAACTTGCATAATGACTTTTCCTTTATCAATAAAGGCATTACTCATTTCTATCGCTTCTGTCATAATGCCGCCTGGGTTATCCCTAAGGTCAATCACAAACCCTTTTGCCCCTTTTTTCTCTAGATCACTCATCGCTTTATCTAGCTCTTGGGATGTTGTTTCAGCAAAAGATGTAATTTGGATCTCTCCTATTTTATCTTTTGTCAGCTTCGCATAAACGGTTTCGAGTGGGATGGTGTCTCTTGTGATGGTGACATCAACATTTCCGACCCCTTGCCGATTCAGATGCAGTTTCACATCGGTACCTTTTTTCCCTCTAATGAGAGATACTGCTTTGTTGACTGACATTCCTTTTGTGCTTTTCCCGTCAACCTCTAAAATACGATCATGAGGTTTCAACCCGGCTTTCTCAGCTGGTGCACCTTTTATCGGGGCAACAATTAAGATTTGTCCATCTTTTTCTTCTACTTGCGCGCCAATTCCTTCAAATGATGAGGAAATGGAATTGTTAAACCCTTCTGCTTCCTCTTGATCCATATATGTGGAGTATGGATCATCAAGTGATGCAATCATTCCTTGAATCGCACCATCTACGAGTTTTTGATCATCCGTTTTTTCGTAATACTCGTTCTTTACTTTCGTATAGGCAGCCATGAGTTTGCTAAACTTCTCATCTCCTGTGACGCTGACAGTACTCTGCTTGATGATGACAAACGTAATCGCTGAGGAAAGAGCAGCCGTCACAAGAATGGCTATTGCGAATTTGAATTGTTTTTTCAAAAAAACACCACCTTTATCTTTCATTATTATCAAGGACGATTCTCCATCCGTCAACCAAATGATCAAACTTCTCAATTGAAAAGATAAGCCATTTGGCGCGATCATGCATAATCTTTAGAGAGAAACACGATATGGAAAGAAGGGATTTCATGAATGATTATGTAGAAATGCTCGCCTATTTTGGTGTATCAGGTGCACATCCTGGTGGAATGGAGTTAACAAAAGCCATGATTGAACATGTCAAGCTATCTCCTGATGAACGTATACTAGATGTCGGCTGTGGCACTGGGCAAACAGCTGCCTATTTGGGGAATTTAGGCTTTCAAGTAGACGCGATTGATACACACCCTTTGATGGTTGAAAAGGCAAACCTTCGATTTAAAAAAGAAGAACTTCCATTGACCGCTTTGAGGGCATCCGTTGAAAATCTTCCATTTGCAGATGCTACGTTCTCTCTGCTCATGAGTGAATCTGTCCTAAGCTTCACCCATTTATCAGCCGCTCTATCTGAAATCAAACGGGTTCTCATTCCCGGAAGTAAAGTCCTAGCCAATGAAGCGGTGTTAAAGGCGCCAATCCCAGCAGATCACCTCAATGTCATTAAATCGTTTTATGGGTTTCACTCTCTCTTTTCTGTAGAAGAATGGAAGGAGCAGTTAACAACGGCCGGCTTCCATCACATTCGTATTCTCTCATTTGACGAGCATATGGTACAAGATGAGCCGACAGAAATGGTCTTATCTGAGCAAATCCCCCCTTACCTTTACGATACGCTGCAAACACACTACGATCTCATTCAAGCCAACCGAGAACATCTTAGTCACATTTTATTTGAATGTACTGTGTAAAATGAGCGAATCCCCTACATGTTATGTCCAAACTCTATGATCCCTCTCGCATAAGATAAGAGTGTAAAGAGTATGTCATAAGGAGGGAAAACATGGAGCGCTACTATCAACTTTGTCATCAGCATATAGGGAAAGTAGCTAGAATCACTGATCGCAGTGGCAGGGTGCATGTCGGACGTATTGAGCGCGTGACAAACCGCAAAGTATATATCCGTCCCGTTGGCGGGTCTCGCAGAGGATTTGGGTTTGGGTATTACGGTGGATACTATGGATGGGGCCCGGCGTATGGAATCGGCCTTGGGTTTATTACCGGCTTCGCTCTAGGAGGATTACTCTTTTTCTAAAATGAAAGAAGGCCCCCAATTCACTGGGAGGCCTTTTTTTATATTTTCTTCACTTTGTTCATATATTCTTCCAACGTTAAGTCGTGATCATGCATTGCTTTTGCTGCTTCTTTCCCAACATAGCGTAAATGCCACGGTTCATATGAATATTTCGTTATATCTTCTTTTCCTTTCGGATAACGGATGATAAAACCATATTTATAGGCATTTTTTGCAACCCATTTGCCATCAGGGGTTTCACCGAATTTTTCAGAGATTTCATAACCAGCACTTTTGGATGAAATGTCCATCGCAAGTCCTGTTTGGTGTTCACTTTCCCCTGGTAACGCGACGACTTCTTGGGCTTTTTCTTTGCCTTTTAATTGGACCTCACTATCAAAAATGACTTGTTGGCGGTCATAAGAGCGATAGCCAGACACGGCAGCAAGCTCGAAGTTTTCCTTTTTTGCCTGTTTAAATAACTTCTCAAGGGCTTTTGCTGCTTCTTTCCGAATATAACGCTTTTCAATATCCTCTGAAAACGAGAATTCTACCTTTGGCACCACAAGGTCAGAAGGTTTATAAGTTCCTGGCAATGCATATTCTTTGTTGACAAGTGCTAGCACATTTTCGGGATTTTGAATCGTTTTCAGCCCACTAACAACCTTAATGTCATTGAAATATTCACTCTTTAACGTCAGCTCTTGATTCGATGAATCTGCCGTTTCGTTTGAGTTTTGCTGGGATGATGAGTTGTCTGTCTTGTTTTGTTCGCTTGTTTTGTTTGCATCCGTTGTTTCGTTTTTTTGATCCAGCAATTGGCAGCCTGTTAATGCGGCCGTCAAACCAAGAATCGATGCGATTGAGAGTATTTTCTTCATGACATACCTTCCTTTTTGCTCTACTAAAAAAATAAAGATGTGCTACATCGTAGCACATCCTTAATACTATTATAAAACAGAGTCTAGTGCAATTACGATCATTTCGTCAAAAGTAGTTTGACGCTCTTCAGCAGTTGTTTCTTCACCTGTGAGAACATGATCACTCACTGTCAAAATAGACAATGCTTTTCTGCCAAATTTCGCAGCAAGTGTGTAAAGGGCTGTTGTCTCCATCTCAATGGCAAGAATGCCGTATTGGTCCATCAGCTCAAGTGGCTTTTCATTGTAAAATTGGTCTGCGGTAAACACATTCCCAACACGTACAGCTACATTTTTTTCTTCTGCTGTATCATAGGCTTTCTTTAAAAGACCAAAGTCAGCACAAGGTGCGTAATCAATCGGTCCAAATGCCACACGGTTCATTTGAGAATCAGTGGATGAAGTCTGTGCTAAAATGACATCACGCACATTCACATCTTTCTTGATTGCTCCACACGAACCAACGCGGATTAAGTTCTGAACATCATAGCTTTGAATGAGTTCATTCACATAAATCGAAATAGACGGTACACCCATTCCAGTACCTTGTACAGAAATGCGCTTCCCTTTGTAGGTGCCAGTAAAACCGTACATACCACGTACTTCATTGTAGCACTCTACATCCTCTAAATATGTATCTGCAATGTATTTCGCACGAAGCGGATCCCCTGGTAGCAAGACCGTTTCTGCAATTTGTCCTTTTTCTGCTCCAATATGTACACTCATGTTTTAGCCTCCACTATGTTGATATGTCATTTTTCCTGTTTTATTATAAACGATTAAAACAAAAAAAGAAAATCGCCAGCTGGTTGGAATGAAAAGCTGGCATCCGAAAGGGACTTTTTACCTTATCAACATTCTTTCACTTCGTTTCCAGCCCGTTGGAAAGAGCTGATAATGGCACTTGCCTTTTTTCCTATCATCAATCACGACGATATCTCCAGTCGTCATAAACCGTGCATTATAATCATTAGGGACTGTATCATGTACATTAAATGTCGAGAAAGCCTTTTCGAGTACATCGAGGTGTGTTCGCCCGCCAATTTGTGTCCGATATACAGGCTGGTGCCCATTCGTATCACCAAAACGAGGTGTCTGGTAAATGGTCAAGTGATAGGCTGAAGGTTTCTTTTGAAATAATCTCAACGTCAATTGCATTCAAATCCCTCCCTTTTTATATAAAATTGGCTGGTATCTGTCAAATTCCTCCTTCTATTTTTGTCGAATGATACATATTCTTTCGTCAATCTTTTTAAAAAGAAGAAATAATCCTAGTCCGATCACAAAGCCACCAACCACATCTGTCAAATAATGAACACCAAGATACATCCTGCTCATGCCGATCAATATGACTAGAAGAGCTGTGATGAAGTAGACGGTTTTTTGTCTCTTTTTAAAGGTTGGGACGAGTTCGACGAATAGATAAGCCATAAATGGATAGAGCGTGGCAGCGTTCATCGCATGTCCACTCGGAAAGCTATAAAATGTTTCATCGACAAGATGCTGAAAGGACGGACGTTCTCTAGCAAACCATTCCTTCAATTGATGATTGACTGTGATTTCAATGAGATATAAAAGAAAAAGCAACACCATTGAGTGATAACGCTTATATGTAAATAGCACCACACCAACGATGAGCATGATTGGAACTAGAAGCAGGCTCATGCCAAAGTCGGTCACGATGAACATGACATCATTTAAGATAGGGAGTCTCATTGTCTCGAACCATAAAATGATATGGTTGTCCACTTCTTGAAATATACCGGATGTCATGAGCACAGCCATGGCGCCAAACATGATGAATAGAAACATGATATACACGCTGAAGAATTCCTCCCCCCTAGATTGAGAATCTCTTCAAAGTATAGTGCCTATCAAGCCTCTTCTTCAACTATCATTGCTTTCCTTAGCATATACTCAAAGGTCATATCGGCAAGCTCTAATGTTTCCACTTCCGTTGGTATGTACCCTCTTTTGATCAGCTCCATATAAAAGTATTCTGCAATTTCCTCTGTATCAATCACCACATCTGCTTCTTTCATTGCTTTCCGCCTCCTTTTTTATGATGTATGAACGCCGCCTTATTTTTATTACAGTTTGTCATAATGGCTCATTCCATACATATAAATGCAGTAAACACAAAACAAAGGGGATTGAAGCAATGAAATGGTTAAGCATATTAGATGGACAGGCATTTGATCAGGTGATGGGCCGTATCTTGAGGGGATGGTTTTATGTGATTGCATTTTTCTGTGTGCCTTATTTTTTATTCGTATTAGGACAAGTCTTTTTTTAACCAAAATGCTCTTTTAAACTTTCCAAAACAAAATCCATCATATCCTTATATTCTGGATCTTTGAAAAATTCGTAGAGAATTTGATAATCGTTATAAATATCAAGAAGCTCATCCACAATAGATACAGCAAGGAATTCTAGAGATTCGTCACTTTCTTGTTTTTCTTCTAACTGCAAAAGTGCTGTTTGTACCATATCGTCTTCTATTTCATTTGCATTTGACGTCTCTCCAACATAGTGGACAAAAAGAAGCTGATGAACAAACTGATCAATCTCGTACTTTCTTAAAACAAGTGTTAAATCTTCCTCTTCTGTTTCAAGCCACTCTCCATCTTTTAACCTCGTCAGCTCGTAAATGACATCTTCCCATCCATCCTCAACGTAACGCCAAATTTCCGTTCGATGGCCAACGATCTTAAAAAGTTCTTTTCCGTAATCTTTTACATATACCACATCGCCAATGAGGAACTCATATTCAATGTCCAGCTTTTCAGTATCCACAATCACTCCATCATACTCATCGTAAAGCTGGATTGATGTTTCAAAATAAAGCACCTCATTATGATTGACCTCGTATAGATAGTGCTGGTCAATTTGATGGACTTTTGTAATCGTTCCGACTGTGCCGTACATGACAACGACGACAATATCCCCTACTCTATACTTTGGTGCTTTCGCCTTCATTTTGTCTCCCCCTTGCCCGACTTTCGCTCTTAACGTATCGTATGCCGGTGGAAAGAAATCTGCATGGGCAACAACACCATGCAAATCGCCATTTTATTTCTTCATTAAAAAACCGCCTCTCCCTATTGGGACAAGCGGCAACGTTTAGCTCTTTTTCACTTCTATTTCGTATTGTTCAAATGCCTCATCAAATGTGGCCATCGTACGTAAATAATCTGCGTTTAATTCTAAATATGCACATAACTCATGATAATCAGTAGAAGCTTTCGGAAAGCTATGATCTTCATAAGCCGCATTGGCAAAACGACTGATTTCATCCTTTGGTTTGGGATGTCTATATTTCATTAAATAATGGTAGAACGACTTCACCTATATTTCCCTCCGCGACACTCTATTTTGTTGTTATATTATACAGTAAATTGATCACTTGTATAGGCGGAGGTACAACTTAAGAGGAAAAATCAAAGTAATTTCTCTTTAACAATCGCTCCATCCTCATTAATGTGTCATATGTGATGTTTTCTGGAAGTTTTGTTTGGTCTACCAATATCAATTGATCTTCTATCTCTTTCACCGTTTCATCCTTCTGATACGTCATGCCGCAATGTGTGCAGGAAATAGACGGCGTTTCTCTAATTTCAATTGATTGGGTGCCAGTGATTAACTCCCAATAGACTGTGGTTTGCGCTTCTGTTGCTTTCTTTTCCTCACACCAATCACATGTCAGCACGGTTATTGTTCCTCCTTTACAATCTGATCTTTTTTGAGCTGTGCCTGATATTTCTTTTCTTTTAATTCATCTCGTTTTTCTCGTTTGTTTTTGAGCGTATCATGTTCAGGATTTGTCTCATAGTCTTCTCTGCGTTTCATACGGCTTAAGTTTTCAGGAGTAAACGATCTGGCTTCATCTTGAAATAAAGCGGTCACTCCAATAGCAGGCTCTTCTTTCTTTTCATAGATTTCATTAAAATATGCATCTGCCTGCCCTGCTACGTAATGTTCTGGTTCTGGATAGGAGGTAATGACGCCCTCAAAGTTGCGGAGAACGACTTTCTCAGGACTTTGCGATAATAAATAATTAGGCTGTAACGCAATTTTCCCTCCGCCTTCTGGCGCATCCACAACAAAGCTAGGCACTGCATAACCACTCGTATGGCCTCTTAACCCTTCAATGATCTCAAGCCCTTTCGAAACAGGCGTTCTAAAGTGGCCAATTCCTTCTGATAAATCACACTGATAAATATAATATGGTCTGACGCGAATCTTCACGAGATCATGCATGAGCTTTTTCATGATCGGCACACTGTCGTTTATTCCAGCAAGAATAACAGCTTGATTGCCTACAGGGACACCGGCATTCACAAGGCGCTCACATGCTTCTTTTGCTTCTTTTGTGATTTCGATGCTTGTGTTGAAATGGGTATTCAGCCAAACAGGGTGATACTTCTTCAAGATGTCACATAATTCATCTGTGATTCTTTGTGGAAATACAACCGGGGCACGTGTTCCAATCCGAATAATTTCAACGTGCGGGATGTCACGTAAATGTTTCAAAATGTATTCTAACACTTGATCATTGATTAATAACCCATCACCGCCTGAAATGAGTACATCTCGCACCTCTGGTGTGCTCCGAATATACCCAATCGCTGCGTCTAATTGCTTTTTAGGAACCCCCATCCCAATCTGACCGGAAAAACGTCTTCTCGTACAATAGCGGCAATACATCGAACACTGATTTGTGACAAGAAACAAGACCCGATCTGGATAGCGGTGCGTTAAACCCGGAACAGGTGAATCCTCATCTTCATGAAGCGGATCTTCAAGGTCATATTTTGTTTTATGAAGCTCTTTTGCAATGGGCACAGATTGCATACGGATCGGACATCTTGGATCGTCTGGATTCATCAGTGAGGCATAGTACGGTGTAATGTTGAGTGGAATGGTCTTTGTGGAGATCTTCACCCCTTCTCTTTCCTCTTCGGTTAAATTCACTACTTTTTCTAAATCATCAAGCGTTTTGACGGTATGCGTCAGCTGCCAAATCCAGTCGTTCCATTTTTCTTCAGGTACGTCTTTCCACAGCTCAACGTCCTTCCAATGTCGCGCAGGTTCATACAATTTATGATTCATCTTCATTCCCCCTATCAGCATTCGCTTTATACTATGCAAGTTATGTGCCAACATGGGAAAATGCCCCTCTTGTTTACAAAAGGAGCATTTTGCTTTGAATCTCAGGTTAATCACGTGCCTGTTTTTCGGCATCTTGATATTTTTTTAATTTATACTGTAAGGTTTGCCGAGGCACCTTTAACGCTTGTGCTGTTTGTTTCACATTTCCCCTATGTTCCTCTAATGCTTCTTGAATTAATGTTTGTTCATATAAGGTGACTTGAGTTTTTAAGGATCGCGTCTGTGAGGTGTTCTTTTCTTTTTGGACATGTAAATGTGCCGGAAGATATGCCCGGGTGATCTCTTCCGCTTCCTTTGGCATCATAAGTACCGCATGCTCGATCGTATGTTTTAATTCTCTCACATTCCCGGGCCAGTGATGAGCAAGGAATAATTGCTTCGTTTCTTCAGAAAGGCGTGTGACCGCTTTGGAAAACTGATCGTGGTAGACTGTTATAAAGTGGCGAGATAGTAGCTCTATGTCTTGTTTTCTAGCTCTAAGCGGCGGGATGTGAAAAGAGGATACATGCAGTCGATAAAATAAGTCTTCTCTTAAGATACGCTTTTTCACGGCTTCAAATGGGTCCATATTTAAAGCCGCAATGACCCTAACATCGACTTTTATGGCCTTTACATCACCGATCCGGCGCACAACACCATCTTCTAAAACACGTAATAACTTCGTCTGAAGCGTGATTGGCATTGCTTGCAATTCATCAAGAAACAGCGTACCGCCATCCGCTAATTCAAAAAGACCCTTTCGATCCAGCGCACCTGTATAGCTCCCTTTCACAGAGCCGAACAGTAGACTCTCTAGCAGCGATTCCGGAAGGGCGGCACAGTTTTGCGGAATAAACACCTGATCTTTTCGGTCTGATGCTGAAACAATTGCTTGGACAAGCACTTCTTTTCCAGTTCCAGTTTCTCCGAAGACGACAACAGATGATGGATAGGCTGCTGCTTTTTTTGCTCGATGAAGCATGTCCTTTAATTGAGGGTCATTTGTTATAAAGGAAGAGAAATCATGCATGTCACTCGTCACAGTGATGTCATTCGTCCGTTTTTTTTGTTCTAAGCGACTCGAGAGTGCCGACAGTTTTGACACATCCTTCGCTACTTCAACTGCTCCTATTAACTTTCCTTTTTCGATCATTGGCAATGTCGTGTTGATGGTTTCAATTTTTTCACCGTTTTTGTTCATATAGGTTTGCAAAGAATGATAAACCGGCTTTCCTGTTCTTAACACATGAAGGAATGTACTTGTTTTCTCTGTTAATGATGGGTACACATCAAGAATGTATTTGCCGATCACTTCTTCTTTGTCTAAACAGTCAAACTTCGCTGCATTTTGATTATAAAAACTGGTCACTCCTCGCTCATCGACAACGTGTATCGCTTCATCAATGGCCTCTAAGATCAATTCAAACCAATCTGCTCTTTCGACGATCTTCCCCATCCTCTCTCCTCACTTTCAGCGCCGAAAATTCGGCATGGAATGCCCGATTTTTAGCCGCTCCGTTATGTTCATTTGTCCCCTATGCTTTTCACGTTTCGCTTTTACCAATCGATCTCCTTCTTTTTCACCAAAAAAACACCCCTCTTATGAGGAGTGCTTCCGCCCTGAAGTTTCGTAAAGTGACATATTAAACTCACGAAACGATTCCATATACAGTGGTACAATGGACTTTCCTTCTTGAAATAAAGAAAATTGAGAAGGATATAGTTTGATTGGCTGATGATAAAATGCAAATACCTTTACTAGCTCAGGTGCAATGCGGTAAAAAGTATCATGCACAAATAAATAAACATCTTGCTTCCATTTAAAAAGTCGACGATTTGGTGGACTGAACACTGGAGTTGTTTGAATGATTTTGCCATCTTCAAAGCTCTGAAGCCATTCATTTGAAATGGAATAGATCTCCTTTTGATGAAATTGAAAATATTGCAGATCACGTTTCGAAGCAAACCGTCTTTTTTTCTGATCTTCCATATAATAATATGTTTTACCTTGGTCTGCTGTTATCACAGTATAATTGGGCACCGCGAGCTTATGCTTCTTTTCATATTTCATTGCACATAGCAATGGTACACGAATGGCACGGCGATTTTTTTCATTTACCCATTGTTTATCAATCTCATGAAGATTCCCATGCGCGATTTGAAAATAAGTGTCACCTTCTTCAATCACCGTCCCGTCGATTAATTCATACGGCATACTTGAAAACTGGTGATGAAAGGATTGTGGCGTTTTGTAAGTGGTATCAAGGATATCTGTTATTGGAAAAAACGGTGCAAAGTGATTCAACCTCATCCAAAAAACTGAATCTGCATGATGCCAATGCTTCGGTGCATCATCCCAATAATGTCCGTATTTTTCATAAATAAGTGGGAGTAAACTGCTTCTGTGCATGACCGAACAATGATCTACTTGGAAAGCCGCATGCGCTAACACCTGCTCCGCTTCACGAATGAAAGTCGTTCTCTCAAGCGACTGGCCATCTACATGTATGACTCGCTGTGAGGAATAGACGATATCAATATGAGGTTTTGACTGGAATACTTTCACCATTTTTTCCAAACGATCCTTATGATAAATGGTATCATCGGTTAAATAACAAATGAGCTCACCTGTTATCTGTGATAAAGCTTCATTAATAAGGGTCGCATAACGCACGGTCATCAGTCGTTTTGCAGAGAGAACCATATGCGGATAAAGCTGTATGCGCTCATCTCCTAAATAGGGCTCTATTTTTTTGATGGTTTCTTGTTCTGATCCATCATCCATAATAAAGAGCTCCCAGTTTGGATATGTTTGTTCTACCATACTCCTTAACACACGATCAATGAAATCAGGTTTATTGTAACTTGTTAAAATGACCGATACTTTCATCATATTGATTCCTTTTTTATCAGATTAAAAAGCCCCCCAGCTGACAATGTTTGCATAAGGAACACTTATTCTTAATTGATTTGTTGCATTTTTGAATACTGCTACTGTATCAAATAGTTCGACGACAATCACATTTTGAAGCACATCTCCATTGACCAAATGAACACGTGGTACTGGAATGCCTAGTTCCAACCATGGAAGTAGCAATTCTTTGACTTCTGACACTTTTTCTTCTTCACTCTCTTCTATTAATCGAAGAAGAAGTAAAATCAATATCACTTCAAACATCCCTTCAACTTCTAGCAATTCATCATTCCACCCATTCAATAATTGTTCAAAATCCATTTCTAAATCCCTCATTTCTCTTTTTATCTTTACTAGAGTATGAAGATTGCATCATTTAGCATCAGCATTTGAAAACATTTTAGAAAATGTGTGAAGTCATTAATTCAGAGAAAATCTGTTGATTGTGCATTCTGCTTATACACAAAAAAATGAACGGCATATACATAGTGGTGTGTTTGAATTGATGAAGGAAGGACGTGAAAAAATGAGCGACAAGCGTGCCGAGTTAAGAAAGGAACTAATGAAGCTATTCTTCAAACCGATCACCGATTCTTTAACAGCCAATCTCGAGGAAGGAGGAGTAAAAATGGACGAAAAATTGAACGATTTATTAAGTGAAGTGGCAGCTGATGCATTACCTTCAGATACTGCTACAACGCTCGATGTATCGCAACCAGCTAGATGGATTTTTGCTAGACTTGCACCAGGAACTGTCATTAGCATTGTCACGGACTCAGGAGATTTAATTGGTCCAGTCCAATTTGTTTCATTCGATGCTAAAAATGGTGTTGTATTCGTTACACAAGAAAGCTCAGTGACACCTACAGGCTCCGCAACAACTTTATTAGATGTAGATAAAGTAGAAAGTGTTACGTTTACATCTTAAGGTAAGTGGGAGATCATGAAGCTACTTTATATTAGCTCTGGTTATGGTGGAATCTATCAGACTTTTGATCAATGGATAGAGGATCACTTCATTGATTCACCATACTTTTCATTTTTAAGAATAGAAAGAGATTCTCTACATTGTCACATGCACAAAATCCGGACATTTTCTCCGGATTTTGTTTTCATGATGATCGGGGATCATGTTCCGAGAGATGTCCTTCATCCATTCAAACAAGAAAAAATTCCAGTAGTCCTTTGGATGACAGAAGATCCGTTTTATTCAGACGTGTCAGCGACATGTATTCATGATGCACACATCATTTTAACGATTGACGAAGCGGCACTCCCCTTCTATAAGCAATTGGGAGCTCACCATGCACATTACGTTCCTATTCCAACAAATACACGTGTATTTCATCAGAAGGAGCCAGAATTAGATACGTTTGCCTATGACATCACTCTCATTGGGTATCCCTATCCAAATCGCATCAAGGCGATCGACACACTATTGAATGAGCGAAAATGGCGGATGTTAGTCTCCGGAAAGGAATGGCATCGCTACTTAAATAAATCACGCAGGTCGCACCCAAATCTCACCCTTTCGACCAATTGGCTAACTCCTGCACAAATGGTTGATATCTATCATCAATCAGCCATTGTCCTGAATCCACATCGACCTTTTCAATTTGCCTACAATCGTAACAAAGCGAAGATTCAAAATATGAGTTTGAATAATCGAGCGTTTGACATCGCTGCAAGCGGCAGCTTTCAATTGACAGATCTGAAGCCGCCAGATGCTTTTTCAAGTATCGTTTATTACACTCATGAGGACGCATTAATGGAACAGGTCGAATATTATGTATCAAACGAAGAAAAGAGAAAAGAGATTTCACTGCAAAATTATAGGCAAGTTGTTCTCTGGAATACATTTGACACGCTGCCATATAGACTATATGAAATCGTCAAAAGCGCCCTATAAATGGGGCGCTTTTTCCATTATGTCGCTTCATCGGCCTCTTTCCGTACGAACAATTCTGCTTCCGCTTTATGGCGATCCTCTTCACTTTTAACCACAAGCGAATTTGTCTGATTCATCATATACGCTCCGACAAATCCTTCTAATACAGAATGAATGCATTCCTTCGCGTAATGAACGTGAAAAACATATATCGCGTCATTAAGACGTCCATACGTTTGAAGCGGCTTTTCATTTTGAATGAAAAAATCATGATTATCTTTATACAAAGTCGCCTCATGGCTGTCATGCAGTGTCCACGTTTCATTCGGATTCTCTAATGCTTCTGTAAAAGAGGCAACACAATCATAGTTTCCTTCTACAAGTAGCTGCAAGCATCTCTCAATATCTGATGGCTGTCTAAGAGGAGATGCTGGATGCAGATACAGCACAAGATCAAACGTCTTCCCCTCCCGTTCTAAATAAGCTAGTGCATGCTTCACAGCTAGTAATGAAGGATTTGCCTCCTGTGCATGTGTGCTTGGAAGCTCAATGATATTCGCTCCATAGTGAGACGAGATGATTTGAGTGTTCACATCCTCAGCGGATACGATGATTTCATCTAATTCAACCATTTGAAGGAGCGGATGGATCGTCCAATAAATAAGCGGACGCCCCGCGACTACACGAATATGTTCATCGTGACGATCTTGCCTACTATTAAAAGCTGGAATCACGGCTAAAATTCTCTTTCCCCTATACATGTCTTCTCTTCTCCTCTCGCCATCAACTCTATCAACAAACGATTTGAGCAAATGGCAGTATTGAAGTGTATTTCTCGCATTTGATCTACTTGTTCTTTTATCTCTTTATATTCTATTAAGCAGACAAGCAGTTGGTTATCATCTGTTCACCTAATTTATAGATCAAGTGGTTCTTTTCCTCAAACGTCTTACGCGCTATCACATATGATGCAAAGTAGAGAAATGAGAGTTGGGGGATTAGATATGTCTAAACAGATAGAAATGAGTGTGAAAAGCTTTTTCCGTGACAAAACCATTCTAGTCACAGGCGGTACGGGCTCCATTGGTCGGCAAATCGTCAAAACATTAACGACATGTTCTCCAAAGAAAATCATTGTATTTAGTAAAGATGATAGCAAACAATACATGATGAAAAATGAATATGCCACACACCCAGAGGTAGTATTTGCCCTTGGAGATGTGCGAGATGCAAACCGCGTAAGGCAGCTAGTAAAAGGTGTGGATATCATCTTTCATGCAGCCGCGCTAAAACAAGTACCTACATGCGAAGATAACCCGTTTGAAGCTGTACAAACCAATATTATCGGTGGTCAGCACATCATTGAAGCAGCGCTTGAACATGAAGTGCGACATGTGGTGAATATTTCAACAGACAAAGCTGTTGCTCCTACAAACGCAATGGGGGCAACAAAATTGATTTCAGAAAAACTATTTTTCCAAGCAAACGAAAGCATTTCGAATCAACACACATCGTTTTGCTCTGTACGATTTGGTAACGTTCTTGGATCAAGAGGATCCGTCATTCCAATCATGCTTCAGCAACTGCTCAATGAAAAGCCTTTGACTGTCACAGATACTGCAATGACGCGTTTTTTCATGTCAATTGAAGAAGCTGTGTCACTGACGCTTGAAGCAGCGATTATGATGCAAGGCGGGGAAACGTTTATTCTGAAAATGGAGTCATTGCAACTAGCCGATTTATTGACTGCGTTTCAAGAATACGCTGCACAAATCAATGTCAAAGCACCTGAAATTCTTGTGATTGGAAAAAGACCGGGCGAAAAGCTTCATGAAGAACTAACCTTCCCGTTTGAAGCAGAACATCTATTTGAATATGAGCAGTTTTATGCCATTTTACCGAGACCGCATTTGCATCCAGACTTTCAAAAAGTTCATCTTCCCCATTACACTTCCAACGAAGCGCCTCTCATCACAAAAGCAAAACTATTTCACATCATAGAACAATTGCATCAAACGCATCATAAAAAATAAAAAAACGTCACACGGAAGCATATGCTTTCCATGTGACGCTTTTTATATTAGTCAAATAATGGTTTTAGATCACCGTAGCCCTCTTTTTCAAGATCTTCCTTTGGGATAAACTTCAAAGCGGCAGAGTTAATACAATACCGAAGTCCGTTCGGCCCTGGGCCATCTGGAAAGACATGACCAAGATGAGAATCAGCCGTTTTACTACGAACCTCAGTCCGAACCATTCCATGGCTCGTATCCATCTTCTCTTCTACTTCTTGATCTTCAATCGGTTTGGTAAAACTCGGCCATCCGCAATGGGCATCAAATTTATCTAAAGAAGAAAACAGCGGCTTGCCTGAGATGATATCTACATAAATGCCTTCTTCTTTGTGATCCCAATATTCATTTTGAAATGGCGGCTCCGTCCCATTATTTTGGGTCACTTCGTATTGCATACGATTTAATTCTTTTACCCGCTTCGCTTTCTCATTTTCCATTATTTATCACTCCAGTGAGATTCAATAAATCCTGCTCTGCCTGAACCAACATGATATCGTTCATAGTGCAATTTGTTCTTTTTATAGTAGTGCTGATGGTGTTCTTCTGCTGGATAAAAAGGACCAGCATCTAAAATTTCAGTCACGATTGGCTTTTGAAAAATCCCGCTTTGATTCAGCTTCTCTTTTGATTCTTCTGCAAGCTTACGTTGCTCGTCATGATGAACATAAATGCCCGTACGGTAGGACTCGCCTCTATCACCAAATTGTCCACCATCGTCCGTCGGATCGATTTGCTGCCAGTATAGTTCTAATAGTTTCTCATATGGGAAGACGTCAGGATCAAACGTGATTTGAACCGCTTCTCGATGTCCTGTCGTATTTGTACATACTTCCTCATACGTTGGATTCACAGTATGTCCGCCAGTATACCCTGATTCAACTTTCTTGATTCCCGGCTGTTCGTCAAAAGGTTTAACCATACACCAGAAACAGCCTCCTGCAAATGTGGCTAATTCTTGTTTTTCAGACATATTAGTGCCCCCTTCATTTAAAAAATGGTATCATTATCTTATAACATGACAAAGAATAATGAAAATGATACGACTTATTTTCCGATCATGCGATCAACTGATTCTTCTCGTATCTTAAAATATGATGGGGGTTTTATGGATTGGAACAAAGAAAACAAATGATGTATGAAATGGATACTTTACTGAGAACCGTTTTTAAGCAGATTCGCTATGAAATTAACAACCTGCTCGAAAACGAATTATCTCGGAATGAATTTCTTATATTGAATTTGCTCCGTGAACAAGGGGCTAAAAAAGTAACTGAATTCGCCTCTGTGCTTGGCGTATCAGCCAGCCATATTACAGCTGTCACAGACACGCTTGTTGAAAAAGGCTGGATCACGCGCATTCGTTCAAAAGAGGATCGTCGCATCATTAAAATTCATTTAACGGATAAAGGAAAAGAAATTACTGAGCATTTCGAAAAAAAGAAAACGGACTACTTTATGGAACGTTTTGAATCATTTGATGATGAAGAACTCAAAACGATGATCAAATTATTCAAAAAGCTTGATAAAACCCAAAATGTGCAAGCATAGATTTTAGCGCCAAGGACATGCTACGGATAAAAAGAGGTGGATTGCAGTATGCCAAGCCCTTATCTTTGTCCAAACTGTAAAACAAACAGAACGCGCTTTAATCTCATTGAGCAACTTTCAGAACCTGTCAAGCTTGACCCAGCCACTGGAGACATTATCGAAACGTATGAAAGGGACTCACTTTCTCCTTTTCATATGAGCTATCAAGGTCCTCAAATCAAAGTACAGTGCGGTGTGTGCGGGTTAATTGAGGATGAAAAAACGTTCATTAAACTAGCTGAATATCATCAATATTCTTCCCCTTCTTAACCGAGTAGCCTGACAGAAAACGTCAGGCCTTTTCTATGTTCTTTTGCCTATACAGATCGTCCCGCTGGTGCATACGCTACAAATACAACACTGTGAGAGAAAGTAGGGATATGGATATGCAGCAGCCCTTTGATATAAATGAATTTCCAAGCGTTCGTACCTCTTCTAATTTCCCCCAAAATAACACTTCTCGAAAAGCGATCATCCGGCTATTTCATGCAGCACCTGATTTGAATGAGCTCGCTGTATATGTCAATGGTCATCAAGTGACAGATCAAATGCCTTATGGTCGGCTGACAGCTTATATGGAATGGGAAGAAGGAGTATACGACATAGAGGTTATCCGCTTGACGACGAAAGAAAGAGTACTCTTTTCTCGAATGGTCCTCAAGGAGAACGAAACCTATACATTATGTATGACCGGTGCTCGTACTGGTTTTGCTTTGCTAACAGAGCCGCATTATCGTGTCATCAACTTAAATGAACGAGCAGCTCTTACTTTTGTTCAGCTGTCTCCTGACCTGCCTCCGATTGATGTATACGAACGGGAGCAAAACATTCTCTCAAAAGATCTTGGCTATGTGAATAGCAGTCAAATCCATTATTTCACTCCCAGTAAGTATCATTTTGAATTAAAAGCATCTGGTACTCAAAGTGTACTGCTTGATATCCCAAAGGTGAACTTGCAACAAAATCGTGCCTATATCATTTTCCTTCATGGGTTTGCCAATGGAGAACCTGAATTAATGGCAAAGGTTGCCCTCTCTGGACAAATATAAAAAAGAGTCTTCCAAGTTGGAAAGACTCTTACGATACATCTTCTGTTTTTTCTTGCTTTTGAAATTCAAAAGCAAGAATCATCGTCCCTAAAAATAATGCACAATAGGAAACATTTAGATAAAGCTGATCCATATTATTTGCTTTTAAATCATTGGCAGCATTGAAGCCAAAATAAGCAGCAAATAAAAACGACAGCAAACTAAAATATTGATAGACTTGCTTCATGATTTCACCCCTAACTAGCCATTTCTATTGTTGTGGATGATAATAGGAGAATTCAATGTCATCGTTCTCAAGATCAATTTTGTTTGCTTTGACATACATGCCATTCGTTAGTGGCATTTCCGAAAGGCGAACCTCGATCGTCTTTTGATCTGGTTTCACATGAACGAATTCCGGTAGTTCATAAAATCGCCCCATATAACTCAAAACAAAACTGATCGGAATGCTCAATTGACCGATTGAAAAGTCATCCACTTTCAGTAATACATCACCATTTTCTTCAACAGATGGTGTAAACGATACATTGGCATCGATCGTTGAAGAGAAGGCTTTGATCGCCCCAGTCACTTTCACGTCTTGATCAATTGCAACATGAAAGTCCGGCATATTACTTGATCCTTGATTTTTTAAATAATCATTCACAAAGCTGGTCAGCGATTCTTTTGAGCTAGAAATATCAAAAGAATATTCACTGCTTGCTGCTTTTTTGGAAGCAGATTGATCACCTGGAATCAGCATCAAAATGCCGGCAGCCATAACGATCAGTAGATTCATTGCAAGTAACATAAAAAATAAGCTTTTCCATTTTTTCATATCAGTTCACCCTATTCCTTAGGCAGTCCTTCTTTTTTCAGTTGTGAGAATAAACGATTTGCCATAAGAGAGTACCCCTTTTGGTTTGGGTGGAATTCATCATCTGACAGTATTTTTTCATCGAATTCTTCTTCAAAGAGATCTGTCACATTGATCATATGTGCATTGCCGTCTTTTTTTAATTCTTTCTTGGCGACTTCATTCCAATCTTCCACAACTTGATCAATATCTTTCAGTTCAGACAGACTGAACTTAAATGGATTGTACATACTCACATACATGATCTTGGCATGATCATTGTGCTCTCTCAATTGCGTGAGAATGGTTTTAAACCGCTCCTCAAAAGGACCTTGCTCTTTTTGAAAAGGGGCAAAAGTCAAATTAAGTACGTTTTGTTGGACAACGTGCATTAAATCATTACCACCGATGGTAAAGAAAATATAATCTGCATCTTTTAGCCCATCTTGAACCTTTTTATCTTTTAATCTTTTTAATAAATCTACGGTTCTACTGCCTTTAATGGCATAGTTTTTTAATGTAACAGATTGCACGCCGTCAATCGCTTCCATCTTATCGCGGGTGATGCCTGCATATCCTTTTTTATTCTGGTCTCCGATTCCTTCTGTTAAGGAATCTCCTACCGCTGCAATGGTCATATGTTCTTTTACCTTTTGTGTGTCTTCTAGATTCGCTTCTTTTGCAGAACATGCAGAAAGAACAAGAGCTAGAGACATCACAACCATAATCAAACGAGCCTTCAAACGATGATGTCCCTCCTTTTTCTGATTAAAAAAGTGTATCATGTTTTCGCTCATTTGAACATACTTATGCTAGCTTTGATGAAGTGTTTTAATGTCAGTGATGATTTCATCATATGGTGTATTTTGGACTCCATCATAATTCTTCATCACTTTTCCTTCCTGATTGACAAGGAAGAACAATGATTGATGAATCACTTGGTCTTCATCCTCAGGCTTCTTTACAATCGTTTTAAAGCTTTTCATCGCAAATTTTTCAATCTCAGACTGAGAATAGCCAGTGAGAAAATCCCAATTTTTAAAGGTGAGTGGATATACTTTCGCAAATTCCTTTAGTTTTTTCGGTGAATCCACTTCAGGATCAACACTAAATGAAATGATATGTGCATCCAACTTTTCTTCTTTCAGACGCTTTTGAAGCTCTGTCATATGAGCTGTCATTGGTGGACAAATCGTTTCACAGCTTGTGAATATGAAATCCGCAACCCACACTTTTCCCTTTAAATCATCTAGTGAAACCTTTTGACCATCTTGGTTTTGATACTCAAACGGTTCGATTTGATAATTTAATGCATTTTCGATTTGTCCATTTGAACACGATGCTAAAAGAAGCACGCTTATGATCATAAGCGCACCAAACAAAGCTCCCCTTTTTCTAAACATGGCATGTCCATCCCCTTTTTCAATCAATCAGTATAAAAAGTAAAGCCTATGGCTCCTTTTCCAGTATGACAGGAAATAATTGGTGTTGTGTAGGCGATATCTATGAGGGCATCAGGTGTATGATCAAGTAGCGCCATTTTCAGCTTTTCTGCAAGTTCTAATGCATCTGCATGTGCAATCCCAATGGCTTGAACGGTTTTTCCTTTCACAGCCTGTACATATTGCTTGGTGAGATAGCGAACAAGTGCCGAGTAGCTTCTTACATTCGCTTCTGGCGAATAGATACCGTCTGTTAAGCTAGCGATTGGTTTTATGTGTAGTAATGAACCAATTAGCGCCTTTCCTCTTCCAATCCTTCCACCTTTGACGAGATTTTCTAATGTATCAATGGTGACATATAGCTTTGTCCTTTCGCGAATTGCTTCAATTTCTCTTAATATCTCTTCAAGACTTGCCCCTTTTTTGGCAAGCTCTGCTGCTTTCACGACTTGAAATCCAAGTCCTTGCGAAATAAATTTAGAATCAACGACTGTGATATTTCCATCCACCATTTTAGAAGCGCTTTCAGCAGTTTGAACAGTGCCACTCATTCCACCAGTTAAATGGATGCTCACCACGTCGCTCCCATCTGCTGTCAGTTGTTTATATAATTCAACGAATTGGCCCATGGCAGGTTGAGACGTCTTAGGCAGTTCATCTGCAGCCTCCATTTTTCGAATAAATTCTTCTGGTTGCAAATTCACGCGGTCAACATAATCAACGCCAGAAATGGATATATTGAGCGGGATCACATGAATAGAAAGTTCATCGAGCTTTTCTTGCGGAAGGTCTACCGTTGAATCTGTTACAATTTTAATTTGTTTCAATATCGTCTCATCCTTGCTGTCTTAGTCTTTACATATGATTTTACCTTATTTCATGCATTCTTCAAAATACAAGTCATAACGTTTTTGAAATTGTCACAATTCCCTTACTAAATGAAAAAAAACCTTGCCAAATTGTATGAGTCGCCATTCTGATACGACTCCTTACATACTTTAGCAAGGATTCCATTTCATGCGTTATGCTTTAAGGTAAGCTCTTGATAGATCTTCTCATAAGTGCTCCACTTGACGTTACGTTTCACATCCTCCCTGAAAGAGTATATATCCCTCTTTCCTTTAGATACATAGACTTTTTTCAAGAAAGCATCAAGTCTAAGGGTGAGCATGAAGGAATATGTCTCATCCCCCCTTAGAACTGGAATTTCAGTTACCTTGATCTGAACGCCATCCATCCGTCTAAAACATATTGTTTTGAGCAGCACGAACGATCAATCCTCTTTTCCAATCTATCTGTTAAAAATTAAATAAACAAGTGGAATAAATCTTGATCTTTGTTCACTTCAACATAGTGGAAGCCTTTTTTATTCATACGTTCAATTAACGCCGCATAGTCATCTTTTTCTTTCAATTCGATCCCAACAAGAGCTGGACCTTTGCTTCGATTATTTTTCTTCGTATATTCAAAGCGGGAGATATCATCATTTGGCCCTAATACTTCATCTAAAAACTCGCGTAGTGCGCCTGCTCTTTGAGGGAAATTCACAATAAAGTAATGCTGAAGACCTTCATAAATCATGGACCGTTCTTTAATTTCTTGCATTCTGCCAATGTCATTATTTCCTCCACTGACAATACAGACGACATTTTTGCCTTTGATCTCATCACGATACGCATCTAATGCCGCAATTGGCAGTGCGCCAGCAGGCTCCGCTACGATCGCACATTGATTATAAAGCTCCAAAATGGTCGTACACACTTTTCCTTCTGGTACAAGGCTTATTTTATCAACAACGGACTGAAGGGACGTAAACGTCTGATCACCAATGCGCTGCACCGCTGCCCCATCCACAAACTTGTCAATGGATTCAAGTGTGACAACCTCCCCTTTTTCATTGGAAGCATGTAATGATGCTGCACCAAGAGGTTCAACTGCGATGATCTCGGTTTCTGGGGCAATATTTTTAAAATATGTACCAACACCAGAAAGGAGACCTCCACCACCCACACTTGCAAATAAGAAATGAGGTTCGACTTCGATATCGTTTAATATTTCGACGGCAGTAGTTCCTTGTCCTGCCATCACATCCAAGTCATCAAATGGGTGAATAAATTCACGTTTCTCTTCCTCACCGCATTTTACGGCTTCATGATAAGAATCATCAAAGGTATCTCCGGTTAAGATAATTTCAACGTACTCTTTTCCGAAAAGCTCTACTTGAGATACTTTTTGTCTTGGCGTTGTGGCAGGCATGAAAATTTTCCCGTGAATCCCTAAATGCTTACACGAATATGCAACACCTTGTGCATGATTCCCTGCGCTCGCACAGACAATGCCGTTTTCTAGTTTATCTTTTGGGAGCTGGCTCATCTTATTAAAAGCGCCTCTTAATTTAAAAGAACGTACGACTTGTAGATCCTCTCTTTTTAAGTAGACATTACATTCATATCGTTCTGAAAGTCGCTCATTTTTTTGAAGGGGTGTATGAATGACCACATCCTTCAAATTTTGATGGGCTTTTAAGATGTCTTTCACTTGGATTAACGAGTTTTCTTTGAGCAACGGTTTCATGTACAAGATCCTTTCTCTTTATAACCTTATTTAATTTGTCATTATAACATGAATATTCAAAAAATAAACCAATAGATCACGGATCACTTATCATTTTTTAAGATTTTTTCGTTTTTCTATACAATTGGTTCAATTGGGTGTTATAATAAAACCAATTAGAACCACATAGAAAGGAATCACTTTATGACAACCAGCGCATTTACATCCATCTACGGAGAGCATCAAGCGCTCAATCACGCCATTCATTTAGCAAAACAATTCTCAAAAACACCGTGTCCCGTTTTCATTACTGGGGAAATTGGAACTGGAAAATCACTGTTCGCTCAAGAGATGGCAAAAGCTTATGCGCCTCACATCTCAATGAAACTGATCTACTGTCCTATGATGAATGAAGAAACATTAGAAAACATACTTAGCGAAAAAGCACAACACGTTCTTTATTTTGACGAAATCAGTGCATTAAGTGTTCAAATGCAACATCAAGTCATTCATTTCTTAAAGACGTCACATACAACGAAAGTCATCGCATCTTCGTCATTCTCTTTAGAAGCGCTAAGAATCTCTTCAACTTTTTTACCAGAACTATTTTATCGTCTCAATGTTCTCCATCTATCCATTCCGTCTTTAGCCGATCGAAAAACAGATATTCCAGTCTTAACGGCTGCATTTTTTGAGGAGTTGGGCATTTACGCTGAGATTGATCCGAGCGTGTGGGAAGCGCTCCAGGCGTATTCATTTGATGGACATGTACAAGAGCTTAAAAATATCGTTCATTATGCAGCCGCTATCCTTGAGGGCAATACGATGTTCTTGCATCATTTACCACCTTTTGTTTTATCACCGCCTCACACTGCGCTCAAAGGAAAAAAAGAAGAACACCAACTGACGCTAATGGAAAAACAAGAGTTTGTCTTTTTACTTGAGGCGATTAAAACACTGAATGAAAAAGGCGAAGCAGCCAGCAGACGTATCTTGTCTGAGCTAAGCAAACAAGGTGACATCCCGCTCACCCCGCAGCAAGTAAGAAGCCGCTTAGATGATCTTGAGAAAAAGGCATATGTCACAAAAGGAAAAGGCAGAGCTGGAACAAAGATCACACTTGAAGGCCTGTCATTTCTCAAATCGATTGATATTCCGAATCATTAAAGGAGGACATTTATGTTTACTGTAAAAGAAGAAATTGCAAATGCTGTCACACATGGTATTGGGGTGATTTTATCCATTCCCGCCATTGTATTTCTGGTTTTATTCGCTGTTCAATATGGAACCGTCACAGATATTATCAGCTTTTCAATCTTTGGCGCATCGATGTTGCTTCTCTATTTAAGCTCCACCCTACTGCACAGCATTCAGAACAAAAAAGCGAAAGATGTATTTGAAATCCTCGACCATTCTGCCATTTATGTATTGATCGCTGGTACATATACGCCCTTTTTACTTGGCCCGTTAAAAGGCGCACTAGGTTATACACTTCTGGCGATTGTATGGGCGCTTGCTGCAGGTGGGATTGTTTTTAAAATCTTTTTTGTCAAACGTTTTATCATTGTATCGACCATTGTCTATTTATTAATGGGCTGGATGATTATCGTCGCCATTAAGCCTCTATATATTCAATTAACAGGCGCAGGATTTGGTTTGTTATTGTTAGGTGGGATTTTATATTCTGTTGGGACGATCTTTTATATATGGCGCAAAATTCCCTACCACCATGCCATTTGGCACAGCTTTGTTCTCGGCGGGAGTGCTTCTATGTTCTTTTGTATCCTTTTCTATTGCGTCAACATTCCTGGCGCGTAAAAAAACCAGCACCCATTTTGGGTTGCTGGTTTCTTTATGCACGCTTTTGTTCATAGTCACTGACCATGATCGGTGCTTTAATATAAATGTCTACATTCACAGGACGGAGCCTCTTCACTAATTTTCCTGTTAGCAGGCGATCCGTTCCAATCGTTTCAACCGGAATCAAAGGACAATCGCATGCCTCGGCGAGCACTGTCGCAATGGCTTGATCTTTTTCTGAAAGCAATAAGCTTTGACCAGACATCATTCGTTCTTTGGCTGCTTCTAATAACTGTTCATCTGTCTGTTGCTCGTGAATAACCGCCATTTTATGCAACCATTGCTTTAAAATAGGGTAGCGATAAAGACGCGTCTTAGCAAAAAAAGCAAACGGCTTCTCAAGATGTCCAACTAACAGTGCCGTCGTCACTGTGTTCAGCTCACGCGTTACATATATCACTGGCCCATCTGGCAATTTCTTTTCCTGATGAATCGTCATCACCGATCCCGATTGATCAATACAACCCCGCGTAAATGTTTTCGCATGTTCATGTATGAGATGCATGCGTTTCGTATAGGAAATGCGGGGATCTGTTAATTCATGATCATACAAATGCCTCAAACTTTTTAAAAAGGATACCACAACATAAAACGTTAAAAACCAATAACGAAACAACCGTACTCCTCCTACTCATTTATCCTTCTTTTCTGTCATAGACGACAAACTCATAATTGTAGGGGTTCTTTTCGTCACTTTGGCCTTTTTCACGTGATACAATCGTCCAATCGTTTTCATCGTATGGAGGAAAATAACGATCACCTTCAAATGAATGGTGAATATGCGTAATGTAAAGACGATCCGCGTGCGGCATCATTTCCTCATATAATTTCGAGCCACCGATGATAAACAATTCCTGCTCATTACTCACCAAGGATAAAATGTCCTCAATCGAATGGACAATGTCACATCCTTCCGCTTGAAACGTTGGGCTTGTCGTTAAGACCACGTTCCGGCGATGAGGCAATGCTCGTCCAATGGATTCAAACGTTTTTCTCCCCATGACGATGGTATGTCCACTTGTCACTTTTTTGAAATACGTTAAATCAGCAGGTAAATGCCATGGCATTTGATTATCAAGACCAATGACTCTATCGTTTCCTGTTGCCACAATCATCGAAATCATACACTGACTTCTCCTTTTATATGTGGATGCGGATCATAGTTTTCGAGCACAAAATCATCGAACGTAAAATCAAAAATACTCTTTACATCTCTTGTGATTCGAAGCTGTGGAAGTGCACGTTCCTCACGCTCTAGTTGCATGTTCACCTGCGGCAAATGATTTTGATAAATATGTGCATCTCCTAGCGTATGAATAAACTCTCCCGGCTCAAGATTCGTCACTTTGGCAATCATCATGGTCAGTAAGGCATATGAAGCAATATTAAATGGCACTCCTAAAAAGATATCTGCCGACCTTTGATAAAGCTGGCAAGATAGTTTGCCGTTTGACACATAAAATTGAAACAAGCAATGACACGGCGGTAATGCCATTTGATCGACTTCTCCCGGATTCCATGCACTTACGATCAATCTTCTTGAATTTGGATGATGCTCGATATCATGAATCAGCTGACTGATTTGATCAATCGTCTCACCGTCTCCGCTCTGCCAAGATCTCCACTGCGCTCCATACACACGGCCAAGCTCTCCATTTTCATCTGCCCATTCATTCCAAATGCGGACGCCATTGTCTTGAAGGTATTTGATGTTTGTATCACCTTTTAAAAACCATAGTAACTCATGAATAATCGATTTCAGGTGTAATTTCTTTGTTGTCAATAAAGGAAATCCTTCCTGCAAATCAAATCTCATTTGGTAACCGAACGTACTGATCGTACCTGTTCCTGTTCTGTCACCCTTTTTTTCCCCATGCTGTAATACATGACGACATAACTCTTTATATTGTTTCATTTTTTTCATCCTTTATTTATGTTCTTGTTGTAGTGTACCTTATTTTTGCTCTCGTTGAAATACTCTCATTGAATCTCTCGTGAAATAAAAAAACATGACGGTTTTTCATGAACTGTCATGTTTGTCTTTTTTATCCTTTGTTCACTCTATCCTGCTCTTCGTCCTGAATATCTTGATGAGAGTGTGCAATTCGGCTTGCTGCTGCAGCGGCAAGTGCTGCGACAAGATCGTCTAAGAAAGTGTGCACTTCTCCCGGACGACCTTTATCTAACTCGTGGATAATGCCGAATTTTTCCTTGTCTAGGTAACCGAAGTTGGTCAAACCGATTGATCCATATACGTTTACAATGGAAAGCGGAATAATCTCATCAATTCCATAGAGTGGCTCATCTGTTTCAACTAAGTGCTGTAACGGCTCTGGTAAAAGCTTCTGTTCTGCCAGCTGATCTAGGGCAAGACCTGTCAGGACAGCATGAACAATTTCTCGTTTATTGAGCACTTTTTCAACATTTTCAATTGCTACACTTAGTGGTAGATTTGGATAGTATTTTTCTTGAAGCTTCGTCACAATATGTGCGATGTCCTCAATTTTTACTCCCCGGTCATTTAACATTTGCTTTGTAATCCGAACCATTTCGCTCATCGTATACTTTTTCAATTGGCCTGACATCTCCTTCTAGTGGCTCATCCAGCTTGGCGGGGTGTTTTTATCCCAGTAAATATTACCGAGTTCATGATGCGACTGGAATCCATCTTCTGCTGTATGGTAGTGAAAGTTAAACCAATATCCGCTATGAGGCGGGTGATCTCTTCTAACATGAAACCGGAGCAAATCTTCTCCTGTTTTTTGATTGTAAATATGAAAAATTCTTTCGCCCTTTCCACTTGCGGGTTGGTTGGTTAACACAATCTCTTGGAATTTTTCATCATGTTTGAAATTCGTTAAAAAGTCTGTAATCACTTGTTCAATTTTTGGTTGAATCTCTTCTCTAAACTCGTCTTCAATGACAGGTGTGATTCTTTGACCAAATTTGAGAAAGGACTGGTTTTCTGCGCTTGATAGAACCTCTTGCTTGTACTGCTCATAGGGATCTACCTCTTCTATATCGCCTTCTTGCCCGACGTCCCAACTGGGCGCTTCATCTGATTGATCATAAACAGCCGTATATGATGACTGATCCGATGAAGAAAGTTCAGATGGCTTGTCTGTCATCAAAGCCGATGGAGGAGAGATTAAACCAAATGTCGCAATCGTAAAGAGAGCAACAAGCGTTTTTCTCATCCACATTTTCATGATATCTAATTCCTTCCATAAGTTATCATACTGCTATTCTAGCATATAATGAATTTTCAGTCATTCATTTTGGTTCGTGATAGGACTTTCTTTTTCAAGATAAAACGGTTACAATAGCAGGTACATAAGCTAATATTTGGGAGGAATGGATATGCTTGAAGGTTTTTTCATCATCGCTTCCTTACTTACATTAAGTTATTTTGTCTATATGGAAATCACCGATTAAAAGCCCTTAAATAGGGCTTTTACTTTTGTCTTCAATCGATATATAACCATAATGAAATTGCGCTGTTTTCCGTTTGATCACCTGAAATTGGTAGGCATCTGTTGTAAAACGAGTGCTCTTCCAATGATCTTTTAACACGACTCTCTTCCTTGCCACTCTTAGCGCTTCTCGGATCGCCACCTGATGGTCAAAATCGTGTTCTGCCACATGGCGAAGCGGTGCGATACTCGCAGATTCTTGTATCGTTTCCTCGAACATCGGATCAAAGTATACGACATCAAATGAACGATCGGGGAACTTCTTTAATTGTTCAATACTGTCCCCGCACATAACAGAAATTCGTTTCAATGCATCGTCTGCTTCTACTAAGCCAGTCTCCCATGTGTTTAATCCTTCCTTCACTAACAAGGCAGTCATTGGATTTTTTTCAATTCCAACCACTTCACCTGAAGGCCCGACCACACAGCTTGCGGTAATGGCATCGGAGCCTAAGCCAAGCGTACAGTCTAACATTGAATCTCCCGGCTGTAGTTGTGCCGCTTCGATCAATGGGTCATGTTCACCTCGCAGAATTCGCTTCACCCTGAACATCGCTGAACTTGGATGGAAGAAAAACTTTTCTCCATTTGACTGATACCATTCAAATCGTTCTTTACCTACAACCAAGACATCCCCATGGGTTTTGGCAAGGTTTCGTACAGATTGTTTTCGCCGTTCAATGTACTGTCCTTTTAAATCAGCAGCCAATGCCTGTGCTGTTTGAATGGTTTGCACATTTGGCCTAAAGCTAGTTGTAATGTACATGTCGTCCTCCGTCATCATGAAGAAAAAATGCCCTGATCACAGGGCATTTCAACATGAAAATTAGCAATGTTTTTCAAATGCAGATAAGACATTTTTCATGATCTCTTCCATCTCATGACCTTCAATTTCGTCACGTGGAATAAAATGAACGAGCTCATTCCCTTTTAACAGTGCCATAGAAGGAGAAGATGGTTCTTCACCAGTAAAGTATTCTCTCATCTTAGCCGTTGCTTCTCGGTCTTGGCCAGCAAAAACAGTCACGATGCGATCTGGCGTTTTTTCTGCCTTCATGACAGCTTGAGTGGCAGCAGGACGTGCTAAACCAGCAGCACAGCCACAAACAGAATTGACAACGACAAATGTTGTACCTTCTGCTTCTTGCATCGTTTGTTCTACCTCTTCTTCAGTTGTTAATTCTTGAAATCCCGCACTTGTCAGTTCTTGACGCATCGGTACAACGAGCTGACGCATATATTCCTCATATGCCATTGACATCAAAAAAGCCCCCTCTAAATCCTTATGTGTTGAATAAAGGATACTATAGAGAGAGGCTTTTTTCAAATGTTCGATTCGGGATTAGATTTTCATAATTCCGCCTGTATTCGCTGATGTCACAAGTTTTGAGTATCTAGCAAGATAACCGGTTTTCACTTTCGGCTCAAAGCCTTTCCAATTTGCTTTACGTCTTTCCCACTCTTCTTCAGGGACATCTACACTTAAAATTCGCTGTTCAATATCAACCACCACGTGATCACCATTTTCAACAAAAGCGAGTGGACCACCCTCTGCGGCTTCCGGTGAGACGTGTCCAATCGATAGACCGCGTGATGCACCAGAGAAACGACCATCTGTAATGAGAGCAACCTTAGGTCCTAGACCCATACCAACAATTTGTGAAGTCGGGGCCAGCATTTCAGGCATGCCAGGTCCGCCTTTAGGTCCTTCATAACGAATAATGACCACATGTCCTGCTTCTACTTTTCGGTTAATGATCCCTTCAAGTGCATCTTCTTGAGATTCAAATACGATCGCAGGTCCTTCATGTCGTGTGATTCCGTCTTGTACACCGCCTGTTTTAATAATGGCACCATCCGGCGCAAGGTTACCAAATAGAACGGCTAAGCCTCCTTTTTCAGTGAAAGGCTTATCAATTGGGTAAATGACATTATAATCTTTCACCTCATGACCCGCAATATTCTCACCTAGCGTTTTCGCTGTTACAGTCATCGTATCTAAGTGAAGCGCCCCTTCTTTCTTGGACAATTCATTTAACGCGGCGCTAACCCCACCTGCTTCATGTAAATCTTCAATATAAACATCTGATGCAGGTGCTAGTTTTGATAAATGCGGTACACGTTCTGCTACCTCATTGATTCGCTCCAATGAGTATTCAACACCTGCTTCATTTGCAATCGCCAATGTGTGAAGTACCGTGTTGGTTGAACCACCAAGTGCCATATCTAAAGCGAAGGCATTGTCGATGGCTTTTCCAGTCACAATATCACGTGGTTTAATATCTTTTTCAATGAGTTCCATCAGTTGTTTTGCAGACTTCTTAGCAAATTCTCTACGTTCTGGTGATGTCGCCAAAATCGTCCCGTTCCCAGGAAGAGCGATACCAAGGGCTTCTGCTAAGCAGTTCATGGAGTTTGCTGTAAACATACCAGAGCAAGATCCGCACGTCGGACAGCCAAATTGCTCTAACTCGTTGAGTTCTGCTTCATTGATCTTCCCTGATTGGTATGCACCCACGCCTTCAAATACGGAAGATAAGGAAATTTTTCGACCATCACTTGTTCTCCCAGCTTCCATTGGACCTCCGCTGACGAAGATGGTTGGAATATTGACACGCATCGCTGCCATCATCATGCCCGGTGTGATTTTATCACAGTTCGGAATACAAACCATTCCATCAAACCAGTGTGCAGATACAACGGTTTCTACAGAGTCAGCGATGATTTCACGACTTGGTAGAGAGTATCGCATTCCGATATGTCCCATTGCAATGCCGTCATCTACACCAATTGTATTAAATTCAAACGGTACTCCGCCGGCTTCTCGGATTGCTTCTTTGACAACTTTTCCGAATTCCTGAAGATGGACATGTCCTGGGACAATATCAATATAGGAATTACATACAGCAATAAACGGTTTGCCAAAATCCTCATCTTTTACACCAGCTGCTCTTAGTAAGCTTCGGTGAGGTGCTCTGTCAATTCCCTTTTTAATCATATTACTACGTAGTTCTGCCATCTCTTTAAAAAACCTCCTATACTACAAGTCTCGTTGACTTCATAATTTTCATTTGATTTTATTTTACAAATTTTCTGTTTATTTAGCCACCTAATGAAAGAAGGATGACTATCTTTTTTTGCTGAATCAACTGTTCAGCAAAGATCGCGTCATAAAATCTGACCTCCAATATTGTATATTGGTATTACTATATAGAGTTTTTTCGCATATTTCAACAATATTCAAAATAATTTTTCTAAAAAAATTTTTCTGTCTATCAAACACGTTGTTAAAAAACAAGCTGCACTTTACTGGCAGCTTGTCTGGTTTTTTCTTATTCTGAAGCGCTTTTTCTGCTCTCTGTCATTTGCTTCCACACAGAGCCCTTCGCTTCTTCCCCTAGTTCAATTCGTTCTATTGCCATTTTCACTTGAAGACTGACCTCGAATTCAGGATCTTTTTCGGCCTCTTTTAATGCTTCAAGCGCCGTTTCGTCACCTTCTTCGTATAGAAACATTGCCGCACGCCAGCGAACAAGTTTACTCGGGTCCTTTAAAGAAGCCATCATCGCTTCCATTGCTTGAGGATCTCCAAGATCCGAAATACAGTCTCCAGCTGTGCGCCGAACAGTGACGGTCTTGTCTTGAAGTCCTTTGTACAAAAGGGGCAAAATGACAGGATCTTCAATCATCCCAGCGTTAACAACAGCTTGTCTTCGAATAGAGGTTTTCGGATCATCCATCGCTTTCATTAAAACAGGCAAATCCTTCTTCTCAGGGTGCATTTGCTCTAAATGGGCAAAACGTTTTTTCCAATCTTCCTCCTCAAGCATCTCTTCTGTCACTTCATATGCTTGGCGCTGCACTTGTTGATCGATCACTTCTTGCCCTTTTTTGACTGCATCCGTTAAACGACCTAATCGGTCATCATCGTAAGCCGCTTGAAGCTCTTCTGTGACCTCCTGACCGATTTCTGCAAATTCTCCAAAGCGCACACCTTGTTCTTTCCAAACTCTTTCAAAGACAACGTTATCTGAACTGCTTCTCAATTTTAAAATTGCTGCCTGAAAGCGATCAGGCATGCCAAATCGCTCTTCTTTATCACCATCAGTCAACTTAACCTGCATCGGGATGCCATTAAACATTTGGACAAACACTTTGACTTCCCCAAATGTGTCACTTTCTGATTGGGATTCCTCCTGAAGACCTTCCGCTTCTTGTCCAAAAGCTTCTCTCACCTGTTGTAAAATTCCTTGCCAGTCGTACTTGGCATTTCGCTCAACCGCTAGGAAGTCCGCCACATGATAGACTCCTTTTACGCCTTCAATATTTAAAATGCGTCGGATCATCTCAGGCGCTTCATCTTTTTGGTCTATTTTATAATTGTTGCTTTTCCCGCCAGCAAGTGCTTCTGTCAAAATGACCTTCATTGTATTAGGACTTGGCGTTGGTTCTATTGCTGTAATTTTCATCTAACATCCTCCTTACACACGTAAAGACCCTACTCATCTGTAAGGCCGCATTCTTTTTTCCACATCGTGATAAACGTACACATGAACGCGTGGCGCTCTATCGCGAGCTGTCTACCGGTATGTGTATTCATCATCTCTTTCAATTTGAGCAGTTTCTCTTCCATATGTTTTAGTACGGCGTGCTGAAGTGGATCTTTTGTATCATGACGCTCACTTTTCGCCCCTGCATAGGTAAAGGCTCTTGCAATTCCAATGGCTCCTATCGCATCGAGCCGATCTGCATCTTGGACGACTGCCCCCTCTAATGTGATGGGTTTATGTTGTACATGCCGATGACGAAAAGACATGGTTGAAACAATATCCATGATATACCGAATATCTCGTTGGTCCACTTCCCATAAGGAGAGCTGCTGCTCAAGCTGTTCTGTTGAAATTTTCCATTCATTGGACAGTTTTTCATCTATCAGGTCATGTACGATGGCCGCCATTTCAATAACAAACAGAGCGCCACCTTCATCCTTTGCGATATTCACTGCTAGTCGGTGCACCCGATCAATATGTGCTGCATCGTGCCCTGTTGGTTCGAACGTCAGTCTGTTAGAAACAAAGGAGGCAGCTGCCTCCAATTGTTTTTGTTGCTTGATCGTGTACATCTTATTTGTCCAATAAAGCAATGATAGAGCTTTCTAATTCTTTAGGGGGTGTTTTTGGAGAAAATCGTTCAGTGACTTCCCCATTTTGATCAACGATAAATTTTGTGAAATTCCATTTGACTGTTTTCGTGCCAAGAACGCCTTTTGCATGACTTGTTAAGTACTTGAAAAGAGGGTGTGCATGATCACCATTCACATCGACTTTCGCAAACATAGGGAACGTCACACCGTAATTCAATGAACAAAATTCTTGAATCGCTTCTTCCCCTTCTGGCTCTTGGTTCATGAATTGGTTACATGGAAATCCTAAAATCTCAAGGCCTTTTTCGTGATACTGATCGTACAACTCTTGTAATTGCTTAAATTGTGGTGTTAACCCACATTTACTAGCTGTGTTGACAATGATCATCACTTTTCCTTTATAATCTGCCATTGACTTTTCTTGGCCGTTAATTGTCTTGACCTGTATGTCATAAATGGACATCTTTTAGCCTCCTTGGATTCACTTTTCCCTATCGTACCATGCTTTTTTTAGAAAATCGCGATATATGCTTTTTTAAAACAGTCCCGTCACACTGCCATCTTCCAATATATCCATATCAAGTGCCGCAGGCTTTTTAGGCAGGCCTGGCATCGTCAGAATACTTCCAGTCAACGCGACAATAAATCCAGCACCAACAGATGGTTTCAGTTCACGTATCGTAATCGTGAAACCTTTTGGTCTTCCGATGAGAGCAGGGTCATCCGAAAGGGAATATTGCGTTTTTGCCATACAAACAGGAAGATGTGACCAACCGTTTTTCTCAATGTCTGCTAACTGTTTTCTAGCTTTTGTTGTGAGATTCACACCGTCTGCTCCATACACCCCTTTTGCCACTTTAGATAACTTTTCTTCAATCGAATCATGTTCTTCATACAAATAAGAAAAGTTATTTTCATTCTGTTCGATGAGTGTTGTGAGTTCCTCTGCAAGTGCTGTCCCGCCAGCGCCTCCTTCTTCCCACACATTCACTGCTTTGACTGGATGCGTATGTGTTTGGCACCAATCTTCTATCGCTTGAATTTCTTCTTTTGTATCTGTGACGAAACGATTCACAGCCACGATGTATGGAAGACCAAATGCTTGTACAGTTTCAATATGTTTTTCTAGATTATGTATACCTTCTAATACGGCTGTCACATTTTCTTCTTGGAGCTCTTGTTTCTTGACTCCGCCATGCATCTTTAATGCTCTTACAGTTGCCACAATCACAACAGCGCTAGGTTTAAATTTTCCTGCTCTTGTTTTAATATGTAGGAATTTTTCCGCGCCAAGGTCTGCTCCAAATCCTGCTTCTGTCACGACATAATCAGCTAATTTTGCTGCCATTTTTGTCGCAATTAAACTATTGCAGCCATGTGCAATATTCGCAAACGGACCACCATGGACTAAAGCAGGTGTGCCTTCAATCGTTTGAACAAGATTCGGCTTGAGCGCATCTTTTAATAGTAAAGTTAAAACACCCTCATACCCGAGGTCTCCAACTGTTACAGGATTTTTCTCATGATTGTATGCAACAACAATAGAAGAAAGTCGTTTTTTGAGATCTGTTAAATCTTCTGCTAAACAAAGGATCGCCATGATTTCAGAAGCGACGGTGATATCAAATCCATCTTCTCTAGGGTATCCATTTAATTGACCGCCAAGTCCTACCACTACTTGTCTTAACGCACGGTCATTTAAATCAAGTACGCGTTTCCACACAATCCGGCGCGCATCAATACCAAGCTCATTACCATGATGAATATGGTTATCAATAAAAGCAGCTAAGGCGTTATGGGCAGATGTGATCGCATGAAAATCTCCTGTGAAGTGAAGATTAATTTCTTCCATTGGGAGAACTTGTGAATATCCTCCTCCTGCTGCGCCGCCTTTCACGCCCATTGTTGGACCTAATGATGGCTCTCTCATCGCAATCATGGCCTTTTTCCCGATTTTTTCGAACGCTTGACCTAAACCAACGGTGACGGTTGATTTACCTTCTCCTGCTGGAGTGGGATTAATTGACGTCACAAGAATGACGTTTCCATCTTTTTGTTCTTTTAAACGATCAAAAATATTTAAAGATATTTTCGCTTTTGTGAAACCATAGCATTCTAATTCTTCGTCATTTAATTGTAACTTTGCTGCGATTTCTTGGATGGGTCTTAATTTTGCCTTTTGGGCGATGTCAATATCTGATAAATGTTTTTTAACCATGTAGAAAAGCCTCCTTTTTGGACAGTAACAGGTGTGTTTTTGTTCTATTTTTTCATTGTAACATAATTGAAACATTGAAATATCACCAAAAAGTTCCTATAATGAAATGAAATTAGCTTTGGTTCAGGGGGTGGCGAGTTGCCTATAAACATTCCAATTCATCTACCGGCAAAACAAATACTAGAGAGCGAAAACATTTTCGTCATGGATGAGACAAGGGCATTCAAGCAAGATATCCGTCCTTTGAATATCGTGATCTTAAATTTAATGCCTAAAAAAATACAAACTGAAACGCAGCTGCTTCGAATGCTCGGAAATTCTCCTTTACAAGTGTACTTTACGTTTTTGATTCCAAGTACACATACACCGAAGAATACGTCGAAAGAGCATCTAAATGAATTTTATACGACCTTTGAATCGATCCGCCATAAAAAATTTGATGGAATGATCATTACCGGCGCACCAATTGAGCATTTACCTTTTGAAGAGGTATCGTATTGGAAAGAGTTGCAGAATATACTGGACTGGAGTAAAACCAATGTGACTTCTACCCTTCATATATGCTGGGGGGCACAAGCTGGTCTATATCATCATTATGGCATTGAAAAAATCAAACTTTCAGAGAAAAAATTTGGCGTCTTTGAGCATGTTGTCAAAGAGAAAAAAGAAAGATTAGTAAGAGGTTTCGATGAAGTATACTATGTCCCACATTCTAGACATACAGATATTAATACAGAACAATTAAAAAACACACCAAATCTAAAAATATTGAGTATATCTGAAGAAGCTGGTGTTTGTTTAATTGTTTCAGATGATGATAAGCAAGTATTTTTAACTGGACACCCTGAGTACGATACAGACACATTGAAGCAGGAATATGAAAGAGATTTATTGAAGCATGAAACAGTCAAAAAACCCGTCCACTATTTTATAGAAGAAGATGACACATTAGTGCCTGTGAATCGCTGGAAAGCCCATGCCACATTACTCTTTATGAATTGGCTAAATTATTATGTTTATCAGGAAACACCTTACGTATGGGAATAAAATAGACTAGAGTCTGATGCGAAATATTTAAAATGTGTTAAAATACAAATGGTTCAGCTTTCCATGCCGAAATGAGTCTGTTGGTTTTTTAAAATTAGTTTAATTCTTTCGTAACGAGTGATATGATCTATATGTTTATATGTTATCTTTGTAGACGTAAGAGATTCGTAGATTCGTACGAAGTTTTGTTGTTGTTGATTACATTTGAGGTGAATATTCTTGAATACCAATAAAAAAATATTAATCTTGACCGCAAATTATGGAAATGGACATATGCAGGTAGCTAAAACACTGTATGATGAATGTAAATCCCAAGGATTTGAACATGTAATCGTCTCTAATTTGTATCAAGAATCCAATCCCATTGTGTCAGAAGTGACTCAATATTTATATTTAAAGAGCTTCTCCATTGGGAAACAATTTTATCGCTTGTTTTATTACGGTGTAGATAAAATTTACAATAAACGAAAATTTAACATTTATTTAAAAATGGGAAATAAGCGTCTGGATGAATTAATTCAATTACACAACCCAGACATCATCATTATTACATTCCCAATGATTGTCGTCCCAGAATACCGCAATAAAACGGGGAAAGTGATTCCGACATTTAATGTCATGACAGATTTCTGCCTTCATAAAATCTGGGTACATGAAAACATTGACCGTTACTATGTTGCAACCGATTATGTAAAAGAAAAGCTAGTAGAAATCGGCACACATCCAAGCGATGTCAAAGTAACAGGCATTCCAATTAGACCACAATTTGAAGCAGACGTGCCAACGTCGAAGATTTATAAAAAATATGGATTGTCATCAAACAAAAAAGTCCTTCTAATTATGGCTGGTGCACACGGTGTATTAAAAAATGTGAAGGAACTATGTGAAGCGTTACTTCTTGACAGTGAAGTGCAAATTGTTGTTGTTTGTGGAAAAAATGCCGCACTCAAACAATCGCTTGCCGAGCTAGAACGAACTCATCCCGATCAATTAAAGGCGCTTGGATATGTGGAACAAATTGATGAATTGTTCAGAGTAACAGATTGTATGATTACAAAACCAGGCGGTATCACATTAACAGAAGCAACAGCGATTGGTGTACCGGTGATTCTTTATAAACCTGTGCCTGGGCAAGAGAAAGAAAATGCTCTTTTCTTTGAAAAGAAAGGTGCTGCAATCGTTATAAACAAACACGAGGATATATTAGAATCCGTGACACAATTAATGCAGGACGAAGAAAAGCTAGAAACCATGAAACAAAACATCAAAAAGCTACATTTCAAACAATCTTCTCAAACCATTTTGGAAGATATCATCGAACAATCAGATCTCATTACAAATAATAAAGCTTTTGCCCATGCATAATGTGAAAAGGAGCCCGTCATTGACGGACTCCTTTTTTTACTTTATCCTTGATTGCCACTTGTTGTGTAAATTTCTTCATACGGCTGAACAACGACAAAACCGCTGCCACTAAACTTCATTTGAATGGATTCCCCGCTCCCCCTACCAATAAACGTTTTAAAGGACACATCTGTGACAAATTCGGTTTTTAAGTCCCCTGACCACGCAACTGTTGCATTCGGATCTGTATAGACTGAGTCACCTGGTGTGACAATCAACGTTAATGGCTCGTAATGACTGGTGATCGCAATAAGCCCAGGCCCTTCAAGTTTCACATTAAACAATCCACCAGCAAGCATGCCAGAAATCTTTTTCATCAATTGAATATCCCACCTGACAGTTGGTTCAAATGCCAGTAAATCATTTCCATTCACAAAAATAGATTCCCCTTTTTGCAAACGAAGAATGGATATTTTTTTCCCTTGATCTGCCACATATAATTTCCCGTTACCAGTTGCTTTCATAAGAGAGGTTCCTTCACCTGATAACATTTTTTTGAACATTTTCGATACGCCATGTTCAAAAACCCCTTCTCGTTCAAACTTTATATTGCCTCGGTACGAAACCATAGAACCTGTTTTTGCCCAGATTCGATCTGTTACATTAATTTCTAACAGTCTTGATGTTTCAAGCTCAAAGACCCCTTCCCCTTTGTCTTCCTGCTGGGTGTTCTCAACAAATTCATTCATGGTATAACGATTCATCCTCCGCACCTCTTTCTATGTATTTTTTTAATATACGGTCAAGGTACACACTAGGTTTCATAAAATATGGATGTGATCAATCACATACCTTTCATTAAAAGACAAAAAAATCAAATATTCTGCTCAAAATTTGGCTCCTCTGCTTGACGCTTTACTTTTGATAGTGTATAGTGGAACCATCATTTAACATCTGTTAAGGCGTTAGGTGATGAAAATTTTTTTTAGTATGCCTAAAGGTATGCTACAGTACTAGGAGGAAAAAGCAATATGCAAAACGGTAAAGTAAAATGGTTTAACAATGAAAAAGGTTTCGGCTTCATCGAAGTTGAAGGCGGAGACGATGTATTCGTTCACTTCACAGCTATCGAAGGTGACGGCTACAAATCATTAGAAGAAGGACAAGAAGTTTCTTTTGAAATTGTTGAAGGTAATCGTGGACCTCAAGCTGCAAACGTAACTAAAATTTAATTAACGAATTGAATGATGAAATGACAAAATAAAGAGAGGCATATGCCTCTCTTATTTGATTTTAAGCTGAATCTCAATCGCTAAAATATTTTGTTTTAATCTTTGTTCAATTTCAGAGATATCTTTTTCGAGAAAAGGTCTTCCCTTCTTGGCGACATCCACTAGTTGTTCTAAATCACTGTACACTTCTTGAAATGTGCGATGCAATACCGTTTCAAAATCTTTATTATCCATGCCGGTCTTCCCCATTTCCTCTAATTTCCGTTAATTAGTTAATAAGTAACTAAATTAAAACTTTCTATAGTTATATCGGCTCATTTTTAGGAATATGTTCTTTTTTCACACATTCGTTCTGTTTTTTTTAAAGAGCAGATATTTATTGAAGGAAAAACCGGTCGGCTTATTTATTTTTTTAGGAGGACATTTCCGTATTCTTTGATTTTCTCACCCACGGTACATTGTTGGATGCAAAAAGAATGCGCTTGTTTCTTCCCTAGTTCTTTTCGAAAATGTTTCTTAATAAAGCAATCAGAACAATACGTATCTTGAAGATCCGTTAATTCTTTTACTGCTGTTTTTTTATCCACATTATTCAGCTCCGTCTGCTTCTAATTTCAACTTACTTTCGATTGGGACGTTTGCAAGGATTTTCCTTGCTAGCTGATCCGCTTCTGTATTTTGTTTACGATTGATGACTTCGTAAGTTGGCGTCAGTTTTAGCTCTTTTAAGCTAGCTTCTATTCGATCAAGCCACTTGCTATGGACATCATCATAACAAGGCCACTCCCCGTTTAGCTGATTCATCACAACAAGTGAGTCTCCTCTAATCGTCACAGAATTTCTGCTCGCCCCTATGTCTTTTAACGCTTTAACTGCTTCATATAATGCTGCATACTCAGCTTCATTGTTGGTGCTCCCTTGAAAAGATTGATTTTTTCTTAATCGGTAGGCATCTTCTCCAAGCGTATAATATACGACGATCCCAAGCCCTGAAGCACCAGTTTCCTTGTGAAAACTTGCATCAAAATAGACCTGAAGTTGATCTGGCTCCAGTTGAAGTTCTACTTTGAGCTTTTCTAGTTCTTTTATCGACCACATGGCCCCTTTTTCATCTTCAAATGATAGGAGAGATTGTGGTTCTTTTTGATCGATATATTTTGCTAAACGTAAGGCCTCTTTGAGCTCCATCCACTCTTCCTGGAAAAAAGCAATCGCCCCAATTGATTTCACTTTCATTGTATAATGTGCTCTTAGTTTCATTGCTCACATCGCCTTCCCGTGCTTTTAAGGTCAAGATTCGTTATGCTATAATCAAAACGTTACATTTTCAAATATGAAAGGAAGTTTATATCACTTGTTTAATGAAGGTATATGGATCTTATTTGCGATCATTAATTTTATCATTGTTCTTTTATTTTATAAAGGATTTGGCAAGATGGGCCTTTTCGTTTGGATTGGCTTTGCAACGGTTGCTGCAAACTTACAAGTTGTGAAAACGGTTGAGTTGTTTGGTTTAACCGCAACTCTTGGAAACATTTTATACGGGAGTGTTTTTTTCGCCACAGATGTGTTGAATGAAAAGTATGGACAAGCACAAGCACGCAAGGCAGTTTGGATTGGCTTTGCCACCCTATTAACCTTAACGATTGTGATGCAAGAGGCTTTGCTTTTCCAGCCTGCGTCGTCTGATATCTCACAATCCTCATTAGAAACGATCTTTGGCTTTATGCCGCGGTTAGCACTTGGAAGCATCGCTGCTTATATCATCAGTCAAATGTTAGATGTTTATGTATATTCGTATATACGCCGGTTATTTCCTTCTGATGGTGCGCTTTGGCTACGTAATGCAGGAAGTACGATGATTAGTCAACTACTTGATACACTGATCTTTACCACGATTGCATTTTTAGGCACGTATCCATTCCATGTGTGGATTGAAATTTTCATCACAACATATGTGATCAAATTCATCGTCGCAGCCATGGCTACACCATATGCGTATGCAGCGAAGAAAATTGTTCCGATGGATGAAAGGGGGAAATAAATTGCTTGCTGAAATTTACATTGATGGTGCTAGTGCAGGGAATCCTGGTCCTTCAGGTATTGGTATTTTTATGAAATATGAGGGCAAAGCAGAATCTTTCTCGATCCCTATCGGTTCAATGAGTAATCATGAGGCAGAATTTTATGCTTTGATTGAAGGGATGAAAATGTGTTTGAAAGCAGGGTTACGCACCGTCTCTTTTCGAACAGATTCGCAGGTAGTAGATCGTGCTGCGAATGCAGGCTTTGCGAAAAATCCGGCATTCAAGCATTACATTGAAGAGATGAAACAACTTCAAGCACAGTTTGATTTATTTTTTATTAAATGGATACCAAGTAAGGAAAACGTAGTAGCCGATCAGCTCGCCAGAAAAGCGATTCACCTTTCACAAGGATGAATCGCTTTTCTTTTGGTTATGCTATATGTTGAGGTGATACTAATTGGATAAAGTGAATAAAGGTCGTGTCACAAATGGGACAACGCCTCAAGGTGATAAGCAAACAAAAGATAATCAACCGCTGTCTCAACTTGAGGAGAAGGCGAAAAAAAGCAATACAAAATCGTAATATGTGTCACTATAAGAGAGCTAACATATATGTTTTAGCTCTCTGACGTTTAACAATTAACCAATCTCTACTTCGCTTAAACGATGCACCATTTGTTCAATTCCTTTGATCTGATGGAAACGTAACATGGCTGTTGCTCGCTCTGGATTGATATTCAATTTCGTCTGATCGATTGGACAGTCGAGCGGGACATCACATTTGATTTCTGCTAAAATGCGGGAAAGCTTAAGGTCCTCTAACCCTGCTTGCATTTTCTTTTGCTGTGCAGGCGTTAATTCATGCACATGTTCTAATAGTCGTTCAATGGTGTCATAGGTTTGAATAAATTTCAGTGCGGTTTTTTCGCCAATTCCTTTTACACCCGGATAATTATCGCTTGAATCTCCCATTAAAGCCTTCATATCAACGAGTGCTTTTGGAGAGATCCCCATTTCTTCTTCGAAGATTTCTTTTGTATAATGCTTATAATGTCCGATGCCTTTTTGCATCAGTGCCACTGTCACGCGTTCATCAAGAATTTGTAGTAAATCCTTATCCCCCGTTAAGATGGTCACATTTGCTTCTTGTTGATAGTGTGTGGCAAGTGTTCCTATACAATCATCTGCTTCAAAGCCCTTTAAACCAACGCTCAAAATACCGAGTTCTTCTGTGACTTCTTTTGCAAGATCAAATTGCGGTAACAGTTCTACTGGTGGCTCGCCTCGATTTGCCTTGTAATCTTGAAACAATTCATTTCGATACGTTTGACTCCCCATGTCCCAACAGCAAACAATATGAGTGGGCTGAAAGGTTTGAACAGCGGTCAACAAATGCTTCAAATAGCCGTTCACTCCATTTGTCGGAACACCGTGATCATTTATCATAAAATTGCGATGAACAGCTGTTGCATAAAACGAACGGAAGAGAAGCGCCATTCCATCTACAAGTAGTACGTGTCTATTCATGTTCTTAATCTCCCTCTTTTAAAACAATACCCCTATTCTATCACAGAACCGAAAAAAAGAGGCCTCCTTCTTTTGACAGAAGAAGGCGCAGCCTTTTTTACTTTTGACCATATTGCATTTTTTTCGATTCTATTTCTGCATAAGATGGCATGTCTTTTTGTTTTGGTACAGTTTCTTCCTTCTGATTGGTGTTTTCCTTCTTTTTCACGATATCCCTCCCCTTTCTTCATCTATTGATTAAGATGACCAAAGAAAGGGGAATTACTCTTACTTCTGTTTACGCTCCACATATTCCTTCACCATGTCAACAGTTACATGCTTACGTATTGGAACTATCCCACCTCGTGCAAGTTCATTCATTTGCGCCGTAATGCGATTGATTTGATCTGTTGTAAAAGGCTCGTTTTGACCACATTTCGTTACAGCCTCATCAATCGCTTGCTCTCGTTTTTGTTCAAGTGCGAGAAAGGATTGGATATGGGCATGCTGTTTTTGTGAATGTGCGGAAATCTCTTCGTGTACGCTCGTCATATTGATCAACTGCTTTCTTTTTTATATAGTTTATCATGAATCAGGTGCTTTTCAACTGTGTTTTCCATTGCTCCGTTTGTTCGTACACTTGCTCGATGATTGCCTGTTCATTCGCGTCTGTTGTTAAACTTTTAACAAATGTATGCTTTTGATCGTTTAGTTGGTCTAGCGTTTCTGTCTCATATTGATCACGATACACATTGACCATCTGCTCATATCTCGCAAGCAACTCTTCTTCTTCCCTTTCCGCCCACTTAGTGGTGATGTGAAGAAGGACATCACGAATCGCTTCAATCAATGCAGCCTTTCCGTTTTGTTCAAAAAAGGCTTTTGCTGATTTCTGTTTCTTTAAGAACGGCTCAAATAAGGCAAGCTCCGTCTCTACTTCGATTTGTTTCAACTCTGCGCTTTTTTCTTCTTGTGGTGACAATCGGATAGAAAAGTAAGGATCATCGGCACAGGCGGTCTGTATACCTTTTCGCCACTCTTCTTGAAAATACTTTTTAATAAAAGATTCCATTCGAATATCGAGTGCCTTGATTTCCTGTACAAATTCAAATTCATAATCCTTCATCGCCTGTTGAAGCGCCTTTTTCAACTGTTCTTGAAAATTCCCTTGTGATAATCCAGGATAAAAGGCTAGCTTTAACAAATCATTGGCAAAGAGTGATAGTCGCTGAACGATGTGATACAGCTGTTCTTGCAAATCTTTTTTCACACTGTCTACGACAAATTGAGACTGTTTCATCACGTTCACTTTGTCGAAAAGTGCGGCATATGACTGTTCTATCTTCTTCTTTTCCTTTTGTTTCTCATCTTCTGATTGGTGAAGCGTTGCATGCAATGTCTGAACCGTTTCACACAGGGACTGGGCTTCAAAATATAGGAGTTCAATGGCATCCTTCGTTAATTCTTCATCAATAAAATGGTCCAATTGTTTTCTTAGCTGGCTAAATTGATTAAAAGGAGTTGTGTGTTTTCCTTCTATCTCTTCTTTGCTCGATACATGATGGACATTCGGATGTCGAATGCCTTCTTTTGTCAGTTCTGTTTGCACATAGTGAAAGACCGTCTCAAGTTCCGTTTCATCCTTTGCCAAATCAGCGGCATTGATGATGAAATACATTTTATCCATACTAAACGAGTCTTTCACAAGGCCTAACTTGCGTAAAAATGACCGATCTGCTTTTGAGAATGAATGCTGATAATACGTTAAATAAAGCAGCGCATCTGCATCCTTCATATACTGAAACGCAATCTCCGTATGCCGCTTATTCATACTGCTTGCACCCGGTGTATCAACAATTGTCAGTCCTTTATCTGTGAGTGGGGTGCTTAAATAGACAGTCACTTCCTTTACGACACATGAAATCGACTCTTCCGCCACAAACGGCTTTAATTCATCAAGAAGTACATACAATGGGCGTTGCTGGTCAATATACTCGTTAAATCGATCATGCGCGTGAAGAAAGTGCTCGACAATGATACGATCGTCTTGTTCAAGCTGCTTTTTTTTCAGCACTCTTTCTAGTTTGTCGCCAAAGGCGCTTCCCTTTTCCTCTGTTACGGAAAACCCAAGAATCTGATCAAGTTCTTCAAGCATTTCCTGTTCCGTTTTGAAGACAACTTTCACCGTTTCATTCGGGTGTTCGTTGGTCGGTTTTGTGAGTTTGTTAATCGTTGCTGTTGTGGGTGTCGGGGATGATGGCAATACCTTTTTGCCCACAAGTGCATTTGCAAAGGAAGATTTCCCTGAACTAAAAGCACCGAATAATGCTAGTGTAAACTCTCTTGCCTGTAAACGTTCTGTTCGTTTTTCAAACGATTCCCTTTGAGATCGAAGTGCGTCTAAAGGCTTCAGAATACGGGCTAAGTTTTCAAATCGGACAATCGACTGCGCGGTTGTTACATGCTGCGAATGGCGCACTTTTTCTTCAACTGGCTGTTCCCTTTTTTGCCTCTGCTCCGTTACATCTGTTAACAGGCTTTTTTTCAGAAGCTGATCATGCTGGATCCATTGTTTTTTCGCATGAAACCAATTCCCTTCAATCGGCTCTTCTGTCCCGTTATTCCATATGTGCCATATCTCTTGAATATCTTGCGTGATGTGTTGTTGTCTTTCGATTTCATTTTCTAGCGTTTCGAGTTCTCGCTTCGCCTGCTCCCATTTGCTCTGTTTTTCCGGTTGATGAAGTGTAAGCTTGTGTTCAAGGAGTTCGGTCATTTGTTTGATCATCTGCATGGTTTGTTGCTTTGCGTTTCTTTTCAGTGCTTCACCTGCATCCTTTGCATATTGAAGGACGTATTCGTTTGAGAAAGTTGCACCAGGATGAATGACGCTTTCGAGCAAAGATTCTTGAATCGGCGTCTCAAATGCCATCACTGTTTGTAACAATTCTTCACCAAGTTGATGATCTTTGACTTCTTTTTTTAGTCGATCCGCAATGTGCCAATCTACTTCCGCTTTCATTCTTGCTTTTACATCTGTTACGAAATCACTCGCCCGCTTCTCTTTTTCTTGCTGGGTCTTCTGTTTAGAGAAAAGCATCCCCACTTTAAAGCCCGGTGCTTTCGATTCGATATAGTCACTTGCAAGTTCTCTCATCTTAAATGGTGTCAAATTCGCATTTTTTAAAATACTCTCCACGTCAGCCGTTACTTGTTCTTCTAGCTGTTTTGCGCCATTTTCAGCGTAGCGATAATGGGCTTCGAGTTCTTTGACTTCTTTTGTTTTCTTTTGAAGTTGTGTATGAAGATCCTCTTCTTGAAGCTCTTCTTTTAATGATTCGGTATGTTCCTTTAGTACATGGACAATTTTTTGCTCTGTATAGGCACGAAGTGAGGCTTTAGGTAAGGTTTGTAATTCTTTTAGTTTTTGAATCAATCGATTCATTTCGTTTTTTGGATGCGCTTCCTCTGTCACAGATGTGAAGTAAAGATGATCTTCCTCAATGCCTTCTTTCATGAGCATCTCGACAACTTGCATTTTGTAATCCTCAAATGTCGTCTCGTGTTCATCGTGTCGATCGACTTGATTGACAATGAAATATAGATTCGGAATTTGATCTTTAATTGAACGAATAAACCGAATATTTTCTTCCGAATGAACATGGTTATAATGAACAACATAAAAAAGTGCATCTGCTTGATGAAGAATGGACGCAGCCGATAAAAAGTGGGCATGATCGGTTGAATCAATTCCCGGTGTATCAATCAAGGCGACTTTTTCTTCCAGCCCCTGATAATCACCGCTCATTTCCACCATTTCAATTTGTTCTCCATCTTTACAAAAGCGCTGTACAGCTTCTTTATCATATGCGCCGCTCATTTTGGCAAAACGACCGTCAGATGTGTGAAGCTTGACTTCATGTACACCCTTTCTAACAACGACCAAGTTTGCACTCGTTGGTATCGGGCTCGTTGGGAGAATATGATCATGCAATAAATAGTTGACGAGTGATGACTTGCCAGCAGAATAGTGTCCTGTAAAGGCGATATACACTTCTTCTTCTGCGTCCTTTTTCATAATGGATGCAAGTTTTGCTGCTCGCTCAGCGTCTTGCCTTTGAAGGAGACGTTGATATAGAGCACCTGTCGTTTGAACAAGTGAATCTCGGATAGACAAATCTTTCATGAAGATTAACCCCTTTGTTTTTAGAAAAATCAGTTATGTACATGATTCCATTTTACACAAAATAAAGATATATTTCTTCTGATCTGAAGAAATAAAAAAATCTGCTCCTACTCAGTCACAATCGACTGAATTTAGGAAGCAGATTTTTTTGAAACACCTTTTAATACAAAACCAATCAATAGACTGTAAACACAGACTGTACCGATTAAAAAAACCATTGTCATCTTATCACCGTCCACCATTCATTAATGAGAATGTTTATCATTAATGAAAGTGTAACACAATTGATAATGATTTTCAATATTAATTTAGTAAATGCTGTTGAAGCGCTTTTTCTTCCGCTTGAATGCGGACAACCATCATCCATCCGTTTAAACACGTAAATAAAATGGCTGTGATATACGCTTGAAACAAAAGAGGAATGAAGAGGAGTTCGATTGCAACGACAAGATAGTTCGGATGTTTCAACCAACGATACGGCCCTTTTTTCACGATCAACGCATTTGGCACAACTAAAATTTTCGTATTCCAATACGTCCCGAGTGAGTACAATGCCCAATATCGTACAATTTGGGTAAGCCCGAGTAGAAGGAGCAATAGAAGAAAGAAACGAGACGGCTCACGCTGTAAAAGCCAAGTCTCTAAGGTGAGAAATAAAAAGAACGCTGCATGCATCGCAACCATATAAGGATAATGCCCCGCCCCAAATTCAATTGCCCCTAACGCTTTGACTCTTTTCTCATTTCTTTTTGCAACAAGCACTTCAATAAGCCGCTGACAGACAAAGAGACCAATCATGAACCAGAAAATCATCATGATATTTCCTCCCATTTCATCAGTAACAGCTCAGATGAAAAGCCTGGTCCTAGAGCGCCGCATAGCCCGATTGCTCCATCGTCCATTGTCTCATGTTCAAGAAAATGTTTGATGACATACAATACCGTTGCAGAAGACATATTTCCATGATGCTTCAGGATTTCTTTTGATGACATGAGCTGTTGCTCCTGTAAAGATAGACTGTCGATATACGCATCAATCACCTTTTTTCCTCCTGGATGGGCGAGGAACACAGATAGATTGTCCTTTGAATGCCCTTGCTGTTCTAGGAATTGTTCCACTTGTCCCTTCAACCAGCCTGATATCATCGTTGGAATGTCTCGTGAGAAGATCACTTGAAAACCATTATTTGTAAACGCCCACCCCATCACATCTTCGGAGTTCTTCATTGTGACAGACTGGGTACCTATCACTTTAGGCACTGTTTTGAATTGCGTATTATGTAATGTAGCTCGGTCTCCTGTTAACAAAACAGCCGCAGTCCCATCTCCAAACAGTGAGGTGCCTATTAAATTACTCTTTGATTGATCTTGCGGCTGAAAGGTTAAGCTACATAGCTCACTAGCCACGACTAGCACCTTTGCTTCAGGATATGCTCTAATATATTCAAACGCTCGTGACAATCCTGCCGCTCCGCCCCCGCAGCCAAGCCCCCAAATTGGCACTCTTTTTGTATAAGGTGAAAATGGGAGAACATTCATCAGCTTGGCATCAATACTTGGTGTTGATAATCCAGTGCTTGAAATGAAAAACAAGGCATCGATCTCATCATACGGAATAGGGCTTTTTAGGAATGTCGTATCATGAAGACAGTGGGTAATCGCTTCTTTTGCATGTGCCAATGTCTTTTCTAAATAAATATGATTTTTCTCTTCAAATGAGTGGTATTGTTGATACCACTGAATAGGCTTTACAAACTGTCTGCTCTGAACTTCTCCATTATTAAACGCTCTCAGGAGCCTATCAATATCTTTAAACGACCGTTTAAATTGAGATCTTGCAAACTCAGCAGCTGTTTGCTGATCTACATCATGATCTGGCAGACTGGTTCCAACTGACAGAATATATGCCATCTGATTCACCTCTTTTCGTTAACTTCCCCCATTTAAAAAAGGATATACATGCCAAATCGTCACAAATCAGTCAAAACATTTTCCTTCGTCTAACTTTTTGTCTTGACGCTAATTGAGAAATATTGGATAATATAGGTGAAAACATGATGTAGTTTTCCTCCTTCACAGGTTCGTTCCAAGCCAAGCGAACCTGCTTTTTTTGTATAAAAAAACACCTCTTGTCAAGAGGTGTTTACATGACCGATTGTTTTACTTCTTCCCTATGCTGCTCTTCTTTTTTAAATGGGATCATGTGATAAATAATATGAAGTAAAATGGCTGTAAAACTGCCTGCCACAATCCCGTTACTCGTCAATAACTTGATCGATTCTGGCAACTGTTCAAACATTTGCGGGACAACGGTAACGCCTAATCCGATCCCAACCGAACAAGCAACGATAAGCAGGTTTTCTTGTTTTGAAAAATCGACACGCGTGAGCATTTTAATTCCATAAGCGATGACCATTCCAAACATCGCTACCATTGCGCCACCAAGCACTGACTTAGGAATAATCGTCGTAAATGCAGCAATTTTAGGGAATAAGCCAAATAGCATCAATAATCCCCCTGTCACCACGATGACCTGATTTTTCTTTACGCCTGTTAACTGAATCAGCCCTACATTTTGTGAATACGCGGTGTACGGAAATGCGTTGAAAATACCGCCTAACAACACAGCAATCCCCTCTGCACGGTAGCCCTTTGCTAAATCTTTTTCCTTTAATGAACGATTTGTCAAATCTCCTAGCGCAAAATAAACGCCTGTTGATTCTACTAAAGAGACAATGGCCACTAAAGTCATGGTCATGATGGGTGCAAATTCGAAGGTAGGCATACCAAAATAAAATGGTTCAATCATTCGAAAGATTTGGGCGTTCGCCACTTCTGTCGTTTCGACTTTCCCTAAGATGGATGCGACTGCTGTACCTAATAAAATGCCAATTAAAATCGCAATGGCTTTCATAAACCCTCTAGTGAATCGATAAAGCAGGACAATGATCAATAAAACAAGAAAAGCTAAACCTAGGTTTTCAAAAGAACCATAATCAGCACTACCTTCTCCGCCTGCCATATTGTTCATTGCAACTGGAATAAGGGTAATGCCGATAATGGTAACGACTGAACCCGTCACAACAGGTGGAAAAAACTTGACTAGCTTTCCAAAGAAAAAGGAAAGGACAATCACAATGCATCCTGAAGCAATAATACTCCCATATATTGATGAGACTCCGTATTTAGAACCGATCGCAATCATCGGAGAGACAGCTGTAAATGTGCAACCAAGCACAACCGGTAATCCGATCCCAAAATAGCGATTTTTCCATACTTGTAGCAGTGTTGCAACACCACACATGAAAATATCTGCGGAGATTAAGTACGTTAATTGTGCGGGTGTTAGCCCAAGTGCATCTCCAACAATGAGCGGGACAAGCACTGCACCTGCATACATCGCCAGCACATGCTGGATACCAAGTGAAAGTGTTTTGGCTTTTTTCGCAGTACTCATGATTGTCCCTCCCGAACAAACGTGACTTTTCCTTCCTCTAGTGATTCAATACGTGCAAGAGATTCGACGCGATACCCTAATTCCGTCAGCACTTTCCTTCCAGGCTGGAATGACTTTTCAATGACAATTCCAAACCCAGCGACCTTTGCCTTCGCCTGCTTCGCAATCGTTGCTAGTCCTTTTGCAGCTTCACCGTTCGCTAGGAAGTCGTCAATGATGAGGACACAATCATTTTCACCAAGATATGTATTTGAAACGGCAATGGTACTTTCGACTTTTTTGGTAAATGAGTACACATTAGCTGTCAGCAAGTGATCCGTTAATGTCAGAGATTGGCGTTTTCGGGCAAACACAACAGGGACTTGTAAAGCAAGACCTGCCATCACAGCAGGCGCTATCCCTGAAGATTCAATCGTGATGATTTTCGTAATCCCATCATGCTTAAATAGTCTAGCAAACTCTTGACCGACCTCTTGCATGAGGACTGGATCAATTTGATGATTTAAAAAAGCATCGACCTTTAACACTTCATTGGATAGCACAATTCCTTCGTTCTCAATTTTTTGACGCAACAATTCCATCATGACTTCCTCCTAGCCCATTGGCAAATATACGTTTTTTTACATAAAAAAAGCATTGCTGTCCATTCAGGAGCAAGCAATGCGAAAACGATCCACAGATCTTCAGCTCAAAGACAAGCTGTTTCATTTTGCTCACTCATAGTCGGACGGTATCGGTGTCCGGTAGAAACTTGCGTGCCATCATCACGCGATTATATGAGTGCTTCATAGTGTACAAATTATAACAAGATTTCTGACGCTTGGAAAGCACTTTTCTATAAAAATACCGAACTTAAATAATAAATTAGACTGAAATGTTCGTTTTTAGAAAATTCACATATAAAAAAGCCCCCTTCTCGGGACTGACCCCCGTTTTTGAGACAGGGATCAAAAACACCTTTATACAGCCAACTGCCGATAGTTTATCGGTGA
>NZ_JBFEFT010000027.1:0-47208 GCF_047229225.1 Bacillus sp. 179-C3.3 HS
CCCTCCTAATTAACACTTTGTTTAAGTGTATCACTAGAAGGGTGTTTTTTTATGTCCCATTTGACTAGGTTAGTCTAGCTTCGGCAGCTTTTTTTTAATTTCCTTCTTCTTTTTCAAGTAGCTGTTTCATAAAAGGAATCAGCTTTCTTTTTAATTCTTCATCTTGAAGAGCGAACTCTAGAGTCGTTTCGATGAAACCTTGCTTCTCACCAACATCATAACGTTTTCCTTCGAAATCATAAGCGAAGACACGCTGGATGTCATTTAGCTTTTGAATCGCATCTGTCAGTTGAATTTCTCCACCAGCCCCAATCTCTTGTTGGTCGAGGTACATAAAGATTTCTGGCGTGAAAATATAGCGCCCTAAAATGGCTAAATTCGATGGCGCTGTTCCTTGTGGCGGCTTTTCAACAAAGTTTTTCACTTGATAACGGCGTCCTTCTTGTGTAAGAGGATCAATGATCCCATAGCGATGTGTATCGCTGTCAGCCACTTGTTGAACACCAATGACAGATGAAAGTGTTTTATCATACTCATCCATTAGTTGACGAAGTCCTGGTGTTTCAGCTTGGACAATGTCATCGCCTAGTAAAACAGCGAAAGGTTCATCGCCAATGAAGTTGCGGGCACACCAAACGGCATGTCCAAGGCCTTTCGGTTCCTTTTGACGTATGTAATGAATATCAGCGATGCTCGAGGATTTTCTTACCTTTTCAAGAAGCTCGCTCTTTCCTTTTTCCTCAAGATTACGCTCGAGCTCTGGCGCAAAATCAAAATGATCCTCAATCGCTCTTTTCCCTTTTCCAGTTACAATAATAATGTCTTCAATGCCTGATTCAACAGCTTCTTCAATAATATATTGAATGGTTGGTTTATCAACAATAGGGAGCATCTCTTTAGGCATGGCTTTCGTTGCAGGGAGAAAACGTGTTCCTAGACCTGCTGCAGGTATAATCGCTTTACGTACTTTTTTCAATGAACTTTGCACCTTCCTTACATAGATAACCGATTTAACTTCATGTTTGTTCATGGTCGTCTGTTTAAAGTGTAACTTACAAATCATAGGAAAGACAAATAATTTTACTAAATAAACTTTAGTTAATGGATATTCTAAATGTCAAATGTTAAGAGAATAGAAATTTAACGTTAATTCAATGTAAATTTCTTTTTTATAACATTAATTTTATCCTCCTAATTGTGTATAATTGAAAGTACATTACCAGAAAAGAGGCATAAATCAAGTGAAGAAACTAAATGTAATGACTATTTTCGGTACTAGACCTGAAGCTATAAAAATGGCTCCACTTGTCCTTGAACTTAATAAAGAACCACAAATAAATTCTATTGTCACAGTAACAGCTCAGCATAGAGAAATGCTTGATCAAGTGCTGGAGGCATTTTCTATTACACCAGACCATGATCTAAATATCATGAAACAGAATCAAACATTATCTGAAATTACATCAAATGCACTTTTGAAACTAGATCAATTATTCCAAAAGGAAAAGCCTGATGTTGTTCTTGTTCATGGTGATACGACGACAACCTTTGCTGGAAGTTTAGCTGCTTTTTATCACCAGATTAAAGTCGCTCATGTTGAAGCTGGTTTGAGAACTAACAATAAATATTCGCCATTCCCTGAGGAATTGAATCGCCAAATGACTAGTAACATTGCGGATATTCATTTTGCACCTACACATGAGGCGAAGCAGAATCTTTTAACAGAAAATAAAAAAGAAGAAACAATTTTCGTGACAGGTAATACAGCGATTGACGCACTGCAAACAACAGTCACAGAGGAATATCAGCACCCTATTTTAGAAAAAATAGGAACAGATAAAATGATTTTGTTAACAGCACACCGCAGAGAGAATCTAGGTCAGCCTATGAAAAACATGTTTAAAGCCATTAGACGTGTGGTTGAAGAGTTCGAAGATGTACAGGTCGTATATCCTGTACATTTAAATCCTGCCGTGCGTGAAGCCGCTCAGGATGAGTTTGGTGACCTTGACCGAGTGCATTTAATTGAGCCGCTTGAAGTAGTTGATTTTCATAACTTTGCTGCTGCTTCGTATTTTATTTTGACCGATTCAGGTGGTGTGCAGGAGGAGGCGCCTTCTCTTGGTAAACCAGTATTAGTGTTGCGTGACACAACTGAAAGACCAGAAGGTGTTAAAGCGGGTACACTGAAACTTGCAGGAATAAATGAAAACAACATTTACCAGCTTGCAAAACAGTTGTTAGAAGATCAAAATGAATACGAGAGAATGTCTAAATCATCAAACCCATACGGGGATGGAAAAGCTTCAGAGCGAATAGTTAAGGCTCTGCTCACTTATTTTGGTGAAAAGTGAAATTGATAGAAGGGTGTTAAACAATTGAAAATGGAAACAGAATTAGATACTAGAGAATATATTCCTAAAAAACACCGGTTTAAATTATCGGTTATTATAGCAGCATATAATGCTGAAGACTATTTAAAAGAAACAATAGATAGTATTCTGAAGCAAGATTTGGATTTCCAAAAAAATATACAATTAATCATAGTTGATGACGGATCTGAAGATGGGACTAAAGAAATATGTAAAAAGGTGGCTCTAGATTATCCAGAAAATATAACATACTTGTATCAAGAAAATCAGGGGGTATCAGCAGCTCGCAACAAAGGCTTAGCTTTTGCAGAAGGTGAGATTGTAAATTTCCTAGATTCGGATGATAAATGGGGTCTCACTACTCTAAAAAACGCTCAGCATTATTTGGATAATCATGCGGACGTTGATGTTGTGTCTGCAAGATTAAGTTTATTCGATGCTGTAACCGGTGAACACCCTCTTAATTATAAATTTGATAAGACAACAACGAAAACAATAAATCTATTAGATGAGCCCGCTAATATTCAAATGAATGTAAGTTCTTCGTTTATTAGAAGAAGCGCTATAAAAGGCAGAGAATTTGATAGAAAACTAAAATATGGAGAAGATACAAAATTTTTATTTAATATCTTAAAAGATAATCCTAGATTAGGTTTATTGTCTTATACTGAAGGTTGTTACTGGTATAGAAAAAGAAGCAATCAGAAGTCGGCTATGGATCGGACTCTTGAAACGAAGGAGTTTTATCTAGATACAATTAAAAATTTACACATGTACATTTTAAAAAGCTTTAATGGTTTAATTCCTAAATATGCCCAATTCATGCTATTGTATGATTTGCAGTGGAGGCTTAATATTCCCCATGAAAAATTAAGCTTTTTATCTGATGAAATTAGAGAAAATTATTATCAGTTTATGAAAGAGATTCTTAGCAGTATCGATGATGAGATTATTTTAAACCCCTTAATTAGTAGACTGTCTCCGATCATGAGATTGGAGTTGTTGAATAATAAATATAAAAAGAGAGATTTTCAGATTGAATTAATAGATGATCAGTATTGGCTCTATTCGCATGGTCACAAAATTAAAAATCTTTCTGATTGGTATTTAACTCAAAATGGGTTATTTCTTAAGAATAATAAATTGCATTTAGGGTTTTCTATGCTAAATTTTGTTGGGCACGATGTCTTCGAGCCTGTACTTGTTACAAATAGTGGAAAGGTGATTAAAGCTAGCAAAAAAACACTTTTATCAAAACACTATTTCACAGATAAATGCATTAGTGGAAATACTTATTATCGTTTCGATCTTAATTTGAATAAAGAAATAACATCTCTGCAAGTAAAATATTTATTGATGAACGATATAAGTATAAGTATTAAAAATATTAGTTTGCCTGTGAAAACAAATTTTTTGCGGTTTAAAAATAATTTTATAAAAGAACTTAAAAACACCACAGTTATTAGAAAAGAACCTTCAATTTATGATGTTAAAAAAACTTCTATATTTGATAAATTTAAAAAGTATGTATTTACTATTAAATTATTAAATAGCAAGAAAACTTTTAAGTCAGGTCTATATAGACTATATGCCTTATTGAATAAAAAAATAAAGCCTAAACCTATTTGGGTTTTCATGGATCGGATTGATAGGGGCTCGGACAATGCGGAGGTCTTGTTTGAAAGAATAAGTAAAACTAACAAAATAAGTTGTTATTTTGTGATTCAAAAGAATTGTCCGGACTTTAATAGGCTAAGTGAAAGGTACCCAGGTAAGATCGTCGAGTATCGCTCGAAAAGACATCATAAATTAATGTTAATAGCAGATAAATTCTTATGTTCACATGCAGAAGATTATTTATTTAATCCTTTTGGTAAAAAAAATGGGGTGTACGTTCGTGATTTATTAGATTTCGAATTTATTTTCCTACAACATGGCGTAATTCAAAATGATCTATCTAATTGGTTGAATAAAAGTAATAAGCCAATTGATAAATTCATAACAAGTGCCGCATCTGAGAAACAAAGTATTTTAGATTCTTATGGATACCTAGAGGAAGAAGTTTTGCTTACTGGCATCCCTAGGTACGATAATTTAGAACTGTCTCAAAAAATAAATAATAGAACAATTGTCATTATGCCTACATGGAGACCAGATCTCGTTAAAAAAAGTGCGACTCAAGAGGACTTTCTTAACTCGAATTATTACAAATTTTATAATCAATTATTTAAAAATGAGGAATTGAAAAATATAACATATAAATACGGGGTCAAATTACAATTTGTTCAGCACCCGAGGATGGCTACTAAATTCAATCATTATTTTTCATTTCCACATATTGAGTTGTTAAGTGATTTTAGTTACTCTGATTTAATATCAAACTCAGGTGCAATCATCACAGACATATCATCGGTTTCTGTTGACTTTGCATATCTAAACAAACCAGTCGTATATGTTCATAATGAATTAGATCAAATTTACAAAAATGCAGTTTATAATCCGGGTTATTTTTCATTTGAACACAATGGATTCGGCCCAATATGTATAACAGTAGAAGACTTAATAGAACGGATTGAAGTCATTGTAAAAAACGATTTCAATAATGAAACTAAGTACAAAAATCGAGTTGAAAATTTCTTTGCTTTTCGGGATAAAGGAAATAGTGAGCGAGTCATAAAAGCTATTAATGGTTAAATATCTTATATTTAGCTATCATCATATAGATGAGATTTTAAATGAATTGAATTATTAGAAAAAACACCTTCAAAACTATATTAAATAGTTGAAGGTGTTTTTCTAATGTTAAATATTTGAGTGTTGGCAACCGATTAATGTTATTGCTCCAAACTTTCTTTCAATTCCGTCTTCACTTTTTCAAGATTACTTTCATCAAGTTGATAGTAATAAATATGATTGATGCGGGTACCTGAACCTTTGAGCTCGTGCTGTTTGACACTCTTTCTTGCATCTCGATAATCATTCATCACAGCCCACATATCATCAAAGGACATGTTGGTTTTCATGTTGTTTTCAACGACTTTGAACATATCACCGAATTTGGTAATTGAAGAGATGTTTGCTCCTTTTGCCATGATGCCTTCGATGACTTGGCGTTGCCTTTGCTGGCGGCCGAAGTCTCCCTTTGGATCATGCTTTCTCATTCTTGTATAAGCAAGGGCTTGATCCCCATTCAGGTTAATCTCACCTGTACCGAATGAATGACCGTCATAGCTGAAAGAAAACGTGCTGTTCACCGTAATCCCGCCGAGTGTATCGACAACATCTTTAAAGCTTTCCATGTTTACTTTGAAAAAGTAATCAACAGGTACATCAAGCAGTTCCTCTACTGTATCTGCTGCCATTTGTGTACCGCCGAAAGCATAGGAGTGATTGATTTTATCCATTGTGCCTTTTCCGACAATCTTTGTATACGTATCACGCGGGATACTGACCATTTCCGTTTTATTTGTTTTCGGGTTAACTGTCATGTATATTAATGTATCTGCACGACCACGGTCATTGTTTCGTTCATCGACACCCATTACTAAAATCGAGATTGGGTCTTTTTTACTTAAATCGACATCTTTGTCACGCTTATCTGACTTTTTGATGTTCTCTTGTATGCCTGCAACGGTAGAAGCTGCTGTATTCAAAAGATGGACAACATAACCCCCTGTTAATAATACGAATAAGCCAATTATTGACAATGTTATCCAAAGAACTTTTTTCTTCTTTCTTTTTCTTTCAGCTCTCATAATGTCCCTCACCTTTTCTATGATTCTTCCATGATTATAGGTTTAAGCCTCTTGATTCACAAGTTATTTTTTACTCTGAACCTAGATATAGACGTATTCATAAAAAAAAGGTTTCAAAAAACCTTAAATTTACCTTAAAATATTAAGTTATAAGACGATACAAAAACAAGAGGTGAAAAAAATGAAGAAAATCGTGGTTTTACCGTTCTTAATACTACTAGGTATTGTGCTCACAGCATGTGGAACGGCTGAGCAGTCCTCAGGAGAAAGTCAGACAAGTAGTGAGACTCCTCAGGTACTTGAAGAAAAAGCGGAATATGTTGGTATGGCTGATGCCCATACAGTTGAAGTGAAAAAGTCAACTACGACTTTGAGTTTTGAGTTTACTGAACACTTTAATGAAGTATTAAATGAATTTCATCCAGGTGACAACGTGGAAATTCAGTATATTCTAAACGAAAGCGGTAAAAAGGAAATTCAAGAAATTAAAAAAGTTCAATAGAGAGATGGTGGGATCATTAAATTGAAAAAAATCAGTCTAACTTTCACAATACTCATCTTACTTTTACTAGTATTGCCAAGAGATATTTCAGCTGCAAGCCCAAAAATCTCTGTCAAATTATCAAACTATGTTGGGAACAAAACGAATTTTAATATTTCAACATCGGGTTTATACAAAGTATCTGGTACAAATGTATCTACAGTGAATCGTTATGGTGGGAAGAATCGGTATGAGGTCGCCAATAGTATCGCTTCAGCAGGCTGGAAAAATCCATCTACGATTGTCATTGTGAATCGTGATGCATTTGCAGATGCCATATCTGCTACACCATTAGCTTATAAGTTGAATGCACCCATCTTATATACGAATGCTGAAAGATTAACCAAAACCACTGAAAACCAAATCAAAAAGATGAATCCTGACAATATTCTCATTATCGGTGGAACAAAAAGCGTTTCTTCAGCAGCAGAGAAATCACTGAAGAAGTATGGGAAGATTAGAAGAATTAGTGGGAAGTCACGTTATGCAGTGTCGCAAAATATTGCAAAAGAGATGGGGAACTATAGTCAGGCAGTCGTGGCGACAGGAAGCATTTTTACAGATAGTGCTTCAGTGACACCGTACGCTGCAAGAAACGGCTACCCTATTCTTTTAACGAAGAAAGATAGTTTGCCAACTTACAAGCTTCCTAAGAAAGTCGTCATTGTTGGTGGAGAAAAGAGCGTTAGTAAAAAAGTTGAAAATCAAATCAAAAAAACATCCACAGTTCAAAGAATCGGTGGAGCGAATCGATATGAGGTCTCGGCAAATATCGTAACTGGTTTAAATATGAATGCGGACAAGCTATACTTAGCAAATGGTTCGGTCTTCACAGATGCGATTACATTTTCTCTGTTAGCAGCAAAAAATAACAGCCCGATGGTACTCGTAAAATCGAACAGTCTCACATCACCTGTTACAAATGTTGTGAAAAAACGGGGAACGTACTCGTTTCAATTGTCTGGCGGAACAAAATCCATTTCATCAACACTACAGACAAAATTAGCAAATGAATTTTATCTGAAGAGTAATAAAGATTACCAATTGAATGTTTCTAACGGGAAAATTTCGATTAAAGGCATCAAGACGATTGGATCTTCAGTAAGAGTTGTTCCAGAGAAATATTCAACTTCAAATGTGATTCGAGTTGCCGGGAAACCATATTTGGGTAACATGAATTTTGCAGTAGAATCAGGCTACATTCGCCCTACAAATGAAAATATCCCTTTTGAAGATTATCTAAAAGGGGTTGTACCGAATGAAATGCCAGCAAGCTGGCATGTTGAGGCATTAAAAGCGCAAGCTGTTGCAGCACGTACATATTCTGTAAACAGTATTGGGAAGGTTGTGCCAGATACAACGGCATTCCAAGTATATGGCGGGTACAACTGGCATACCAACTCTACGAAAGCTGTAGATGCAACAAAAGGCAAGGTGCTAAAATATAATAATAGACTGATTTCTGCTACTTACTACTCGAGTAACGGGGGTTACACTGAGGCGAGTGAAGAAGTGTGGTCAAGTGCATTTCCTTATTTAGTAGCAAAAGCAGACACAAAAGATCCAAAGAATCCATGGACATTGAAACTATCTAAAACACAATTAAGTAAATCGCTAGATACAGCAAAACCAGCATCTTGGTGGAGCAAGACAACTGAAACAAATGCGAATCAGTTAAAAGGCTTAAAGAACTGGATTCTAAAAAATAAAGAAACGTCAGCTTCAGATATCAAGATAGCTTCCATTTCAAACCTATCTTTTTCAGGTAAAACAAAAGGACAGAGAGCAAAAACAGCCTCTATTACAATCAGCTATCATCTGAAAAATAAAACTGGTTCATACAGCACGAATAAATCGACGACACTTAGTTTTAAAATGACTGAACTTAGATCAATGCTTGGTGCAACAAATCTAAAGAGCACGTATGCTTCAGTGAAGAATAACACCAATGATTTCACCATTTCTGGAAAAGGATATGGTCATGGGGTTGGAATGAGTCAATACGGAGCCAAAGCGAGAGCTGAATCAGGAAGCTCATATTCAAGTATTCTGTCATTCTATTATCCGGGTGCAAAGTTGACAACGAACTAAAACATCAAAGGAGGCTATAAACGTGCGCTCTATTTTAAAAGTAGTATGTATGAGTGTAATCGCAATGTGCTTGTTTCTTCCATCTGCACTTGCTGATAATTCAGTCACAAGAATCGATGGGAAAAACCGCTATGCCGTGGCAGTGAATGCCGCGAAAAAAGGCTGGACAACAGCAAGCACAGCCGTTCTTGTAGGGAAAAATGCATATGCGGATGCGTTAAGTGCAGTACCTTTTGCGTATCAAAAAAATGCACCTGTTCTTTTTACGAACAGTAGCAGTTTATCTGCAGATACAAAAAAAGGGCTTCAAAGCTTGAAGACCAAGAATGTCACGATTCTAGGTGGAACAAAGAGTGTCTCTAGCAAAGTCACAACACAGCTAAAGGCGATGGGAATTAAAGTAACACGTATTAGTGGGAAAAATCGCTATGATTTAGCTGCAAATATTGCAAAGCAAATGAAAAGTGCTAGTACGGCAGTTGTAGCGAATGGTTATGCGTATGCAGATGCTGTTGCCATTGCACCTTATGCTGCAAAACAAGGATATCCCATTTTATTAACAAACGATAAAGGTTTACGCTCTGAAACGTCAGCTGTGATTAAGAGCAGAGGGATTAAAAACACCATCGTAATTGGTGGAGAGTCTAGCGTAAATAAATCAGCTTATTCTAGCCTGCCTTCACCTTCAAGAATTGGTGGAGCCAATCGTTATGAAGTGGCTGCAAATATCGTGTCAAAATACAACATGAGTACAAGTAATACGTATATTAGTAATGGTTTTGCATATGCGGATGCCGCTTCAGGTGCGAGCATTGCTGCCAAGCAGGGGAAAGCTTTTATTTTCACGAATGAAAAATCACTGCCGAACGCTACGAGAAAAATTATCGGTTCGAAAAAGATTACATCTTTTAGCGTCTTAGGTGGTACATCTACTGTGACGAATAATGTGACCTCTCAATTGAAAAATCCAGTCGTTGGAAAAAAGGTTTTTATTGACCCTGGTCATGGAAATCACGATTCAGGTGCAGTTGGTTACGGTCTTCTTGAGAAGAACGTGAACCTTGATGTCTCTAAACGTTTAAATACGAAATTGAAAAATGCTGGAGCACTGACAACCATGTCAAGAACATCAGACACCTTTGACAGTCTTCAAACAAGAGTGACCAAAGGTGCGAATGCGAAAGCGGATATCTTTATCAGTGTCCATGCGAACGCGAATGATAACAGTAGTGCAAATGGGACAGAAACCTATTATGATAAAACGTATGCGGCTACGAACAGCTTGAAGCTTGCACAAAATATTCAGCCGAAAATGGTGAGTGCACTAGGCACAAGAGACCGCGGTGTCAAAACGGCTGGTTTCTATGTCATTAAGTATTCTAAAATGCCGAGCGTCCTTTTAGAAACAGGCTTTGTATCCAGTCCGGTAGATTCAAACATTTTGAAGTCTTCCACTAATAAAGATAAATTAGCGTCTGGAATCGCAAGCGGTGTTTCAAATTATTTTAGATAAGAACACATGAGGGGAACTAGTGACTCCTCTTAGGCTGCTCGAGAACGTCTCTCGGCAGCCTTTTTTAAACTAGCGTAAGGCATAGGTGATGAACGTGCAAAAACGAAGATCGTTTATGCAATGTTCGTTTGTTTGTCAAGTTAAAAATAGATTTCATTTGGTGGTATTTTTGTTATAATTGAAATATAGAGGGTGGATTCTTTACTTGTTTACCCTTCAACAACAGCAAATCGACAAATCATGAAGAGGTGACGATATTGAAAAAATTAATCACGATCCCGTTTCTTGTCTTACTTTTAGGTGTCATGCTCACAGCATGCGGTACGACAAATCAATCAAAAGACAATGCGGATAACAAAGAAGAGACGACTGAAGCTAAGAATCAAAACAAAGAAAACGCATCGGATGAAACAACTGAAGGTGAGTCTGCAAGTGAAAAAGCCGGTGACCAAAGTAAAGAAACGGCTGGTCAAACAGAAGATGAAACGGATTCATCTAATGGTGATTCAAAAGAAAGTGCAACGAAAGAAGAATCGGTAAAGGATGAATCATCAGAAGCGTCTAAAACACAAAAAGAAGCAACGAACAAAGTCACCAAAGAAGGCACCTATGTCGGTTTGGCTGATGGACATACAATTGCCGTGAATATTAACGGTAAAGAAGTAGCCATTCAATTTGGGAACTCATTTTCTAAACAAGTAAATAGCATAAAAGAAAATGAAAAAGTAAAAGTAACGTATTCAAAAGATGAGAACGGAACACTTAGACTCAGCGCAATTGAATCTGTTAAAACAAAATAAACAAAAGATATAAAGACTCGCAGAATTGCGGGTCTTTTTTACGTTTGAAAGGGCATAACTTGACTTAAGTGCATATTGTTAACACATTTTTACAAGACTTAACCAAGGATTTACAATCACTTAATGTTGCTCTGATAAACTGACTTTCATAGAACATCTCTTTACATAACAACTACTTATTAGTGAGGTGCGGGTCAGTGAGCGCAGAGAAAGCGATGAATCTTTACAGAGAATATGAAGTGAGACGAAACCACTCTTTTGCTTTAACAGAGCATATGGTTCGCTATTTATTTGCAAAACGTTTCATAGATTTAGTGTTCTCGATCATCGGATTGATTTTAAGTATGCCAATCATTTTGCTGTTTGCCCTTTTGGTTAAGCTAGAAACACCAGGGCCAGCCTTTTATATGCAGGAAAGGGTTGGGAAAGATGGTGTGTACTTTAAATTATGGAAGCTCAGATCAATGAGAACGGATGCCGAAAGTGGCGGGGCCAAGTGGGCACAAAAAAATGACCCTCGCGTCACCAAAGTAGGGGCATTCATTCGAAGAACTAGAATTGATGAACTGCCACAATTTATCAACGTGTTAAAAGGAGAAATGAGTATTGTTGGTCCAAGGCCAGAACGACCAATGTTTACTGCTGAGTTTCATCAGGCAATTCCAGACTTCACGAAAAGACTTGCTGTCAAACCAGGGCTGACAGGTCTTGCACAAGTGAATGGAGGATATGACATGAGCCCAAGTGAAAAATTATCATATGACTTACAGTATATTCAACACTTGACATTCTCTCTCGACACGAAGATTATGGTAAAAACGTTAAAAGTTATTATGACTGGAGACGGAGCCAGATAAGTAAAGTAGGGAAGAGATATGGCAAGTATGAAAAGTCGCATACTACGTGGAGCGAAATGGACAAGCTTGTCCGCATTGATCATCACCATCATCCAAATCGCACAGTTTGCCTTTTTAGGGAACGTGATGTCGCTCAAGGAATTTGGGCTCGTCGGTATGATGACAACTGTCACAATATTTACACAAATTTTACTCGATTTAGGAATCGGTGCGGCGATCATTCAAAAACAACAAATCACTGAACGTCAATTATCTACATTATATTGGATGAACTTACTGACAGGCGTTATCTTGTTTTGTTTGCTAATTCTGGCAAGTCCGATGATTGCCGCCTTTTATTCTCGGCCCGAATTAGAAGGATTGCTCAAGCTATTATCTGTGATGTTTCTCATTGCACCTATAGGTCAGCAATACCAATATATGATGCAAAAAGATTTAGCCTTTAAAACATTAAGTACAATCGAAACGGTTGTCACCGTGGTATCATTGTTCACTTTACTCGTGCTGACCTTTTTCACCAATCCGGTTGTTGCTTATGTCATATCACAAGTGTTGCTGCAATCAGGAAAAGGTCTCACATATGCAGCGGTCTATTGGAAGAAGTGGCGACCAGCACCGATTTTCGCTTTAGGTGAGGTGAAGGAATTCTTCTCATTCGGTGCTTTCCAATTGGCATCCAGGTTAGTCAATCGAGCTGGATCTAACATTGACATGATTTTAATCGGTCGTTTTCTCGGCGCTGAGGCTTTAGGTATTTATAGCTTGGCTTATCAAATTGTGACGATTCCTGTGCTGAAAATTAACCCGATTGTCACAAGGGTGGCATTTCCGATTTTCGCGAAAAGTCAAGATGATCATAAAATGTTGCGCGAAGGTTTCTTAGGCATGACAAACATGCTAGCGCTCATCAGTTTTCCATTATTACTTGGCCTTGTGGCTGTATCAGATCATTTTATAGAAGTGGTGTTTGGAGAGAAATGGCTGGTTGCAGTCCCTGTCCTCAATATTCTGTGTATCGTTGGGCTCCTACGTGTGCTCATGAACCCCAATGGTTCTATTCTTCTTGCAAAAGGGAGAGCGGATTTAGCGTTTTATTGGGATTCAGGCATGCTCATTGTCTATGGAGGTGCGCTATATGCAGGCGTCAGTACTGGCAATCTAATGACAGTGGCTTGGATGTATGCAGGGGTCAGTTTATTGAACTTCATTGTCGGCAGATGGCTGATGGCGTACATCATTCAGCTTGATATGAAGGTATACATGAAAACGCTAGGGAAGCCCGCTATCATGTCTTTATTAATGGCGGTATGTGCAGTAGCTATTCATCAAGGAATGAAGCTCACCTCAGCGCACGTTTCGGTTCAATTGCTATTGACGGTTTGCTTGAGTGCTGCTTTTTATAGTCTGCTGTTCTTAAAGTTATATCCACATGCATTAGGGAAATTAGTGAGAAGAGGTCGTTCGTCATGAAGGTGCTATGGCTGACAAGTGTATATCCAAGTGAGAGACATCCAAGTGAAGGCGTGTTTCACGAAACGCAAGTGCAGGAACTTCTTGAAAGAGGAATAGACGTGACGGTCATTTGTCCGAATCCAGTGAATCCACCCGTTTTGCGGATGCTTAAGTCATCCTACCGCCAGAAAAAAAACATACCAGCACAAGAAGTGAGACATGGCGTGACCGTTTATCGACCTCCTTATACAGCACTACCTGGTCAGCTGAAATGGGCACAGCCAAGTCAACGAATAGCGACAGCTGTCCTTCATACGATGAAGCGCCATCAGTTATCACCGGATTTCATACATGCCCATTTTGCGATGCCATCAGGTGGAGCTGCTGCTGTCATCAAGAGGCAGACTGGCATTCCGTATGTTCTTACCTTGCATGGTAGTGATGTCAATGTGTACCCGCACTATAGCAAAGGAGCTCTTAAAGCTTTTGAAACAGCGGTCAATGAGGCTTCATCCGTATTGACAGTAAGTGAGGAGTTGGCACGAAAGGCAAATGACATGACAAATGTGGGGGCTCAATTTCTCCCCCTTGGTATTCCTCTTCAGTCATTTTCTGAGATGACGGAAGATCAAGAAGACATAAGGAAGCGGTTGGGATTGCCTCTTGGCGACAAACTGGTTGTCTACATCGGGCGATTAGTGAGAGAAAAAGGCTTACTTGAATTAGCTGATGCCGTAAGTGAAATGAACGGTGTCAAAGCAGTATTTGTTGGCAAAGGGCCACTTGAAAAGGAGCTAACTGAACGAGCTGGTGCATCCATGATATTAGCGGGACAGGTGCCGAATCACGAGGTGAAGGATTACCTCGTGGCAGCCGATTTGTTCGCACTTCCTTCCTATAGTGAAGGAATGCCAACTGTTGTCCTTGAAGCACTCGCCTTAAAAGTGCCTGTCATTGCGACACGAGTGGGTGGACTTCCATCGTTATTTTCCACCTATCAGCACCTTCTCATTGACCCGCGTTCAACGAGCGAGCTCAAAGAGGCGATTCACGCTTACTTGTATGAGAACAAATGGGATGTGCAAGTGAAGGAAGATCTTCACCAAGTCGTTCAATCTGACTATTCATCGGCGAAGAATGCTGTGCAGCTCATCAATCAATATGAATTGATACACAATCAATCAATATCCATCGTTTAAACGAAATGAAACTTGCAAAGACTGATAGATAACCGTTTGGAACGAACAATATGCTTTTACTGAGAGGATGAATAATAGTGAAGAAAATTGCTGTGATTGGAACAGGGTATGTCGGGTTAGTATCGGGTACATGTTTTGCTGATATCGGAAATCGTGTCATTTGCTGTGACATCGATGAGTCTAAAATCAACAGCTTAAAAAGTGGTGTCGTTCCAATTTATGAACCGGGTTTAAAGGAATTGATTGACAAGAATACGGAAGAGGGAAAACTGTGTTTTACCACCAATATTCCTGCCGCGATTCGGGAGTCAGAGGTGATCTATATTGCTGTGGGTACACCGATGACAGCAGAGGGTGAAGCAGACTTAACATATGTAAAGGCAGTTGCCCAAACAATTGGAGAACACCTAAATGGCTACAAAGTCATTGTGAACAAGAGCACTGTACCTGTGGGTACTGGCCGTCTAGTGCAAGCGATTGTTGAAAAGGCATCACGCAGTAAATATCCATTTGATGTTGTATCAAACCCTGAGTTTCTACGTGAAGGTTCTGCCATTCAAGATACGATGCAGATGGAGAGGGCAGTCATTGGATCTACGAGCACACATGCATCAGCCATCATCAAAAAATTGCATGAGCCATTTCAAACAGAGGTTGTCGAAACCAATTTAGAAAGCGCAGAAATGATTAAATATGCTGCAAATGCAATGCTCGCAACTAAAATTTCATTCATCAATGATATCGCCAATATTTGCGAGCGGGTCGGTGCCGACGTTGAAAAAGTCAGTGAAGGAGTCGGATTAGACAGCCGTATTGGACATAAATTTCTAAAGGCTGGTATTGGATTTGGGGGATCGTGTTTCCCGAAAGATACAATGGCGCTCCTAAAAATTGCAGAAACAGCGGGCTACAGGTTCAAGTTAATTGAGTCTGTCATTGAAACGAATAATAATCAAAGAGCCCACCTAGTGAGCAAACTGATGAGTGTATTCGGTGATATCAAAGGGAAAACCATTTCTGTCTTGGGGCTCGCATTTAAACCGAACACGAATGATATGAGGTCAGCGCCAGCATTAGATATTATCCCGATGCTGAGAGAGCTGGGTGCTTTTGTGAAAGCTTATGATCCAGTTGCATATGCCGAAGCAGAAAGAGAGCTAGGTCCTCAGGCGGTTTTTAGCAATGACCTTTATGATACAATCAAAGAAACAGATGCTTGTCTCATCTTAACAGAGTGGGATGAGGTACAGAAGGTAGATAAAGAGAAAATGAAACAATTGCTTCGATCCCCAATTTTAATTGATGGTAGGAATTTATTTGATCCAGCGGAAATGAGAGCAAGAGGATTTGTTTACCAGTCAGTTGGCCGCCCAGGCGTATGGGATGCAGAATTGGTATCGAAGGCACAATAATAGGAGGAACTTGGATGAAGAAGGTATTGGTTACTGGAGGAAGTGGGTTTATCGGGTCACACACAGTGGAGGCTTTATTAGAAAAAGAATTTGAGCCCATTGTCCTCGACAATTTCTCAACAGGATCTCGTCAAAATATTGCACATCTTCCTGTTCAATGTATTGAGGCAGATATCACACATCCCGAAACGGTTGATTTGATCAAGCAATTAGCACCAGATTATATCATTCATCTTGCAGCACAAGTCAGTGTGGCTGCTTCGGTTAAAGATGTTTTGTATGACGAAGAGGTCAATATTAAAGGATCACTTCAGGTCATGAAAGCAGCTTCTGAAGCTAAAGTGAAAAGAGTGGTGTTTGCCTCGTCGGCAGCTGTCTATGGAGATCCCGTGTATCTCCCAGTGGATACAGAGCACAGGTTACAGCCAGGCTCACCCTATGGCTTATCTAAATTGACCGTTGAGCGGTATTTAGAATTGTTTCAATCGCTGTATGGTTTGGATTATTCCATATTACGATACAGCAATGTGTATGGTCCGCGCCAAGATGCACTTGGTGAGGGTGGAGTTGTCTCGATTTTTTCTGATAAGTTTGCAAAGCAAGAAGCACCATTTATCTTTGGAAATGGAGAACAAACAAGAGATTTTATCTATGTAGGTGATCTAGCAGCAGCGAATGTAGCGGCTTTAACTGCCCAATCAAACGTTTGTTTAAATGTCTCAAGTGGTGATTCAATCACAGTAAATGAGCTGTTTCAAACGATGAAGCGAGTAACGAAATCACACCTCGAACCGATTTACAAGCCGGAGCGCCCAGGAGATATTGTGCATAGTACATTGGCGAATGAAAAAACGAAGCAAGTCCTAGCATGGGAGCCAGTCGTAAGCTTACAAGAAGGTTTGACTCGTACCATCTCCTACTATGAACAAGAGGTAAAGGCTTAACCATATAAATTGGATGGATGTCTTAGGAGGCAAATGGGTATGAGTGCGAAACAAACAGCATGGCAAATCATGATCGGATGTATGTTGGGTGTTGCGGGGATCATGTTTTTACAAATGGGAACCTCGCAGCCTGTCGGGTTAAAGAAAATGGTCGCAATCCCAGTGGTGCTTGTAATGTTGGCAGCAGTTGCTTTATTCATGAAACGCTACATGAATGGTGATCAAGTATTTATGTCAGCCATTTACCTGCTGATTGCATGTACCTTTCTCAATAACGCATTTTTTTCCATCAGTGTCAGTTTCTTTAGTCTTTTTCTCTATCGCATCATGCTTCTTATCGTCTTTGCTTTATTCATATGGCGAATGAGAGACAAGGGAACATACATACCACAGTGGCAACATATTCGTGTGAAAGGAATTCTTGGTTTCTTCATTGTCTGGTTTCTTTATGGGCTGATCTCGTTGCTTTGGGCTCAATCAGTCACAGAAGGTCTGAAATATATGTCTCTGCTTGCGATGGGAATTGGTTTTGTCTTTCTTGTCGTCATGTACATTCAGCGGATGGACCAAATGGTCACGTTTTATAGCATTTGGCTGATCATGACCGTCTTTTTAATGGGAATTGGATTCTATAATCACTTTACCTTGAACCATTTACCGAATACATCATTGTATCTCGGTCCAGCATACAAACAGCATTATCCGACCTCTGTGTTTTTTAATCAAAATGACTTCGCAACATTTTTATCGATTAGCTTTTTCTTATATGTCGCGTGCATGCGTCAAATGAAAAATGGATATGTCAAAGCGTTTGGTTTACTAGGGGCCATTTTATCTCTTTATCTCATTTTTTTAACAGATTCTCGCGCCAGTTTGCTCGGTGTATTCGCAGGAATGGCTATTTACGTATGGCTGCTCATGCCACGTTTTTTGAAAAAGTGGTCACTGATCACAGTGGGTGGACTTGGTATCGTCTTTGTTGCCATCTTTTCAGCCAAAATCTATTCCGTTTTTTATGACCTGTTTCTTGCTTCTCAAGTTGCTCATTCTTTTAGTGAACCACTCCCGTCTAACATTGCTAGAGCGAATTTAATCAAAAATGCATGGCACTTTTTCACAAATTCATACGGCTTCGGAGTCGGTGCAGGCAATGTGTCGTACTACTTGGCTCACTACTCAATTTTTGATACAGATCAAGTCGTTGAAGTGCACAATTGGCTACTAGAAGTGATGACGAATTTTGGATTTGCAATCATGCTTGGCTATATTTCAGTGTACGCCTATCTCATGTTCACACTTTACAAACAATACCGATTGGCTGATACACGATCCGCAAAAATGATCATTGAAGGTCTATTTGCTGCGATGTTGAGCTTCCTTGTCTCAAGCATCAGTCCAAGTTCTGTTTCGAATTTATATTTCCACTGGGTGTTTTTAGGACTCGTGATTGCAGCGGTGAATATATTGAAAAATAAACAGCGTTTTAAGCATTGGTAGAAGTGTGTGTGCTCTGTTGTATGGCTACACTAGTAAAAAAGCAAATACGTCAATGTTGGGAGATTAAACATGTCTGGTTTCATTCTAAGAATTAGGAAGCGAATAAGAAAATACATCGTTTTGTTGGTGCTACTACCTGTATTATTAGCAGCGTTTAGTTTCTTTTTTGCAAAAGGAACAGCGGGGCCGTCAAATTATACAGCCACTGTCACCCTGACACTAGGTAAATACGATGACGGGGTGTACAACAACATCGCAGAAGTGACATCTCTATTAAAAAGTGATGCATTTCTGAAGCAAGCACTTGGGGATCTAAAAGAAGAAGAACGACAAGATGTGAAAAATCGCTTGATTCTCACCAACCAATCAGATACACAATTACAGCTTGCGTTTACAGATGCGAAGGATGATCAAGCCTTAGCAGTCGTGAAGCAGGTGTCAGACACATTTTTAAAGCAAGACAACGCTCTATTCTCGGAAAGACAGCAGGTCATTGAAAGAAGACTTTCCGCTCTCGAAGGTGAATCGGTTAGCGATGATTCAAAAGTAGATAAAGAACGCTTCTTATATGAATTGGAGTCTACGAAGCTCGGAATGAAGCAAGCCAAAATTGTCGATCCTGCCCAAGTCATCGATGAAGGAAATAAGGGCATGTCAGCGAAAAAACGAGCGCTGCTTGGACTCATCATCGGCCTTAGCATCTCGTTCATGTTTGTCGTGTTACCTGAACTGTTCAAAGAATCTTAATGATGAACTGGAGATGAGTTTGAAGTGAACAAACAACCGTTAGTCTCAATCATTACACCGGCATATAATGCAGAACGTTTTATAACGGATACAGTTCATTCCGTCCTTGCCCAAACCTATTCCAATTGGGAGTTAATCATTGCAGACGATTGTTCAACAGATGGAACAAGGGATGTATTGAAGGAGTTAAGTCAAACGGACGACAGAATCAAGCTCATCTTTTTAGAGGAAAATGGAGGAGCGGCTATTGCGAGGAATACAGCCATTAGACAGGCGAAAGGGCGCTTCATCGCTTTTTTAGATAGTGATGATCGATGGAAAGAAACAAAGCTGGAGAAACAGGTAGACTTTATGCTGGTGCATGACTACGCATTTACCTTCACAGCGTATGACATGATCTCAGAAAACGGAGAGCCGTTGCAAAAAACCGTTACAGCACCTCATCAATTGAACTACAATGAAGCCTTGAAAAATACGATTATTGGCTGTTTGACGGTGATGCTCGATCTTCAGCAAGTGGGACATGTGGAAATGCCGAACATCCGCACAAGACAAGACTTGGCCACATGGTTGTCTATTTTAAAAAGAGGGTTTACAGCCTATGGCATGAGTGAACCGTTGAGTGAATATCGAATTGTTGGAAACTCTATCTCTAGTAATAAGTGGAAAGCAGCGAAAAAAACATGGTTTGTCTACCGAGAAATTGAGCAGCTTCATTTAGTCAAAGCGACTTGGTGCTTCATGCACTATGCCACAAATGCTGTGAAGAAGCGCTTATAAACAGAAGGGGAAAAAGGTGATGAAGGTGAAATCAGACGCAATCATACATGTGATCGTAGCGACAGGAGAATGGGGACAGGATGGACTGAGATACCGACGTCATCGTTTAGCGGAATTTTTGGCTGACGATCCAGAAACGAAAGAAGTTATCTGGGTATGTCCATCTGCATCCCGCCATGAAACGCCCTTTCAACCTGTCTCAGAACAAATCAAACAATTTGTTGTTCCAGATGTACTGAAGAGCAAAATATTCCGCTTTGGCCGTTATCAAGATATGTTCTATATTCACAAATTGTCCCCGCTTCTTGACTATTTGCGACAGGAAGAAAAGAAGGGAATCGCTGTTTGCTTATGGTATACGTTTCCTGGATTTCCGCTCCTATCGTCTTTATTTGAATGGAAACATATTGTGTATGATTGCAGTGACCTGTGGGGAGAGCCGATTAGCGGGAAACATAACATGCTCTCCTATATGAGGCAGCGTGTCATTGTCAAAGCAGAAAATCGAATCATTCAATATGCACACAGCATCACATGTTCTTCCCAATACTTACATGACCAAATCAAAAAACGACTGATGGGTGAACCGAAAGATGTGTTCACAGTAGAAAATGGAGTGGAGTATGATGTCTTTGCGAAAAGCAATCTTCCTAGTAAAGAGGATGTACTAGAAGGAAGAACAGGAACGGTTGTTGGCTTTATTGGAGGGATTAAACCGAAACTCGATTTCGGGTTGATCATGCAAGCGGCAGAGATGCAGCCGGAATGGGCATTTTTATTTGTGGGCCCCGATGGAACAAATGGAGATCCATCTTTTCAGCATGCACTCAAACTACCCAATGTCATCTGGACGGGAGCTGTTGCCCCAGAAGAAGTGCCTGCGTATATGAAATTGATTGATGTAGGAATGATGCCTTACAAACAATCACCATACAATAAAGCTGTTTTTCCACTAAAACTATTTGAGTTTTTAGCCGCAGGAAAACCTGTTGTCGGTTTAAATCTTCCGTCAACGGAAAGGCTAAAAGAGAATGATGTGTATGAATATATGGAGGGAGCAAATCCTGCCCTCTTCGTAGAAGCCTGCCAAAAAGTGATCAGTAAAAAAGACGATATGACTTACAGAGATCTAAGACAAAGCCGGGCAAAGAAAAAAGATTGGCACGCACTGTTCACAAACATGGTGGAGCTGACGAATATTAAAGAAAACGCATAATTCATACAGGATTGTGCGTTTTTATTTATTTGTTCTTTACAGGGGAAACTTGTGATCACCCTCTATTCAATTGTATAATGGAACGAGCGGCCAATATACAAAATACAGATTTCAATTTAGAAGGAGACTGACCTATGGATTACGAACGCGCCTTATTAGCGTTTTTTGTCTCTCTGGCTACGGTTTTAATTGTGACACCAATCGTCAAAAAGCTCGCAATTAAGGTAGGTGCAGTGGACCAGCCGAATAAACGAAAAGTTCATGATCAAGTGATGCCTCGAATGGGTGGATTGGCAATTTTTATTGGGGTAGCCGCTGGCGCATTAGCAGGTGGGCTGTTTCTACATAATAAAATTACAGCAATATCAGTTGGTGCCGTACTCATTGTCGTTTTAGGTATATTTGACGATAAATATAATTTAAGTGCAAAATTTAAATTTCTCGTTCAAGTACTCGTTGCTTGTTTAATTGTCAGCACGGGTTTAAAAATGGACTTTTTCTCTGTTCCTTTCTTAACTGACCGACTTGAGTTAGGATGGATGGCTTATCCTCTGACTGTGTTATGGATTGTCGGTATCACGAATGCCATTAATTTAATTGATGGACTAGATGGGCTTGCTGCAGGTATTTCTGTCATTGGATTAACAACAATTGCAGTCATGGCATTTTCTGCAGACAAGATATTGATCCTTTCTTTATCTCTTGTCGTGATTGGAAGTACAATTGGATTTCTATTTTATAATTTCCATCCTGCTAAGATTTTTATGGGCGATACAGGCTCGTTATTCTTAGGCTATATGATTGCTGTGCTGTCCCTTTTAGGCTTATATAAAAGTGTGACATTATTTAGTGTTGTCGTTCCTGTCATCATCTTAGGTGTCCCTATTTTTGACACAACCTTTGCAATTATAAGAAGGATTTTGAACAAACAGCCAATATCAGCACCGGATAAATCTCACATTCATCACAGACTGATGGCATTCGGCTTGTCTCATCGAATGACGGTCATCGTGATTTACATGATTGGCATCATTTTTAGCTTAAGTGCCATTTTACTAACAAGTGTCACCATTTGGCTGTCGCTGATCATTATCTTTCTGTTAGTCATGTTTATGCAAGTGATTGCGGAAGTGACAGGTCTGGTGAACGAAGAGTTTAAGCCGTTTACAAAATTCTATAAACGCATGGTGAAAAGAAACTAAAAAACAGCCCGCTTCATGAGAAACGGGCTGTTTTTTTATTGTCCTGATGAATTAGGGGACGGGTTTATAGAGTCGTCCTCCCCTGTTTCATTAGAAAAGGAATCTGTTCCATTAGGCGGCTCTGCAGGGAGCTTTAAATGAGTTCTTAACTCATACTGCACTTCGGCCAAATTGGCTTGGTCTGGTTCAAAGAAGTACGTACGGTTTGGACCTACATAAAGATCTGTACCTTTAATGGAGAGTGTATCTGTATCGTCTCCTTTAAAGCCACTATATATTTGCTGAAGAGCGAGTCCTTCAGTGATACGGAAGTTGGTTGAAATATGATCACTTACTTCTTTTGCGATATTATCTACGTTCGCAATGTTGTTTGGTCGAGACATTTGATCAATCATTGCGCGAAGAATTTGTTTTTGACGATCGTTTCGACCGAAATCACCACGTGGATCCTGCTTTCTCATACGTGCATAAGCAAGTGCTTCTTCTCCATTTAGATGCATATTTCCTTTTTGGAAGTAAATCTTTTTGGATTCTTTGACATCACTTTTTTCATGAAAGTCAAAAGGAACATCTACATCAATTCCGCCGACTTCATCAATGACATCTTTGAACCCATCAAAATCAACCGTTGCATATTTATCGATCGGAATATCCAAGAATTGCTCTACTGTATCAATTGTTTCATCTTTTCCGCCTTTCGCGAAGGCGGCATTGATCTTCACTTTATTCCCTGTTGTATCACTAGCAAGCCGTACCCGTGTATCCCGAGGAATACTAAGCATTTTCATTGTTTTATCTTGAGGATTGATTGTTGCGACAATGAGAGAATCCGACCGCCCAAGATCTCCATCTGTGGCATAATCCTCAATACCAACAAAAAGAACCGAAAAAGGTTTCTTTTTGATGTCGACCACAGCATCACGTAGCTTCGACTTTTCACCACGCGCTAATTCATCATACGTTTTGTCCGCAGCTTGAAGGGTGTTCACAATTTTATATACTGCAAATCCGCCTAGTAAAATGAAAAGAAGCATAATGAAAACCATCATTCGTTTAAAAATCTTTTTCTTCTTGCTCTTTTTCTTTCGTACACGCACTTTTACTCGTTGTGCCATTCGTCTATCTCCTTTATCGGACCAATGTCCTTTTCTAAATAAATCAGTTCGCCTTCCTTTGTAACACTCTTTCCATTTGTAAGCTCAGTCATCCATTCATTAAAAGAATCCACTTGTGTTTCTTCAACATAAGTCTCAAATATAACATCTTCGGCATAATGTATCTCTTTTAGTTGAAAAGATGAGGCTCTAAGCTCATTCTCTACCTTTCCAAGCCATGTATAATCAATTGTTGTGTGCATTGTCCGCATGAGACAACGCTCAACAATACCGACATGATTGATGGCTTCTGATACGGATTTCCCGTAAGCGCGGATTAAACCACCAGCACCTAATTTAATACCGCCGAAATATCGCGTGACAACAACGACTGTATCCTTTAGCTTACGTTTTTTAAGTACCTCAAGCATTGGCATGCCAGCTGTACCACTTGGTTCACCATCATCATTGGCTTTTTGAATCAAATCATGTTCACCAATGAGGTAAGCTGAACAATTATGTGTGGCATTCCAATGTTCTTTTTTAATGGATTGTATGAATGCTTGTGCTTCTTCCTCCGAGACAGCACGTTGTATATGACAAATAAAACGTGATTTTTCAATGACGATCTCATGCTCGCCACGACTTTTTACTGTAAGATAGCGATTCAGCAAAAGACATGCCCTCCATATTAGCAAATGGTAAAACAATAGAAAATTTGCATTGGTTTTAGAATTTTACAGCGTATTTTGTTATGATGTTAAGAGTGGAAAAAGGGACGTCATAAAAATTTCATGTTTTATACGCATTCTTTCATTATAAATCGACATAAAATGTAGATCAATGACAATTATAATAAAAAAATGACATCACTGTTACGGGAGGGAAAACGATGACAACACCCAAAATGGATCCGAAATTATTGGATTCAATCATCATGAAAATGTTAAGTACAGTTGATGGCAGTAAGGACGAGGTATTTAGAATAGGCGAACAGTCCCGCCAGCAATATGAAAGCCTAGTAGAAGAGCTTAAACAAATCAAACAACAAGTAAACGAAGTGATCGACTTTGGAGATAAACTAGAGGTCCATACGAGACACGCGAGAAACCGTTTATCTGAAGTCAGCCGAAACTTCAACAAATTCAGTGAGGACGAAATAAGAGAAGCCTACGAAAAAGCACATAACCTTCAAGTAGAGCTTACCATGATACAGCAACGTGAAAAGCAACTGAGAGAAAGAAGAGACGATTTGGAAAGACGACTACTAAGCCTACAAGACGTTATTGAACGCTCTGAAACACTCGTCAGCCAAATCACTGTCGTTCTTAACTATCTCAATCAAGATTTACGTCAGGTGGGTGTTTTGCTTGAGGATGCACAGGCAAAACAAGATTTTGGTTTAAGAATTATTGAAGCACAAGAAGAAGAGCGCAAAAGGGTATCGCGCGAGATTCATGACGGTCCTGCACAAATGCTTGCTAACGTCATGATGCGTTCTGAATTAATAGAACGTATCTTTAGAGACCGTGGGACAGAGGAAGGCTTTAAAGAAATTAGAAATCTAAGACAAAATGTGCGAAATGCCCTGTACGAAGTCCGAAGAATCATTTATGATTTAAGACCAATGGCTTTAGATGATCTCGGTCTCATTCCTACATTAAGAAAATACTTAAACACAATAGAAGAGTATGATGGGAAAACAAAGATCACCTTCCAGTGCATTGGTGATACAGAAAGCGAAAGAATTGCTTCTCAATTTGAAGTGGCATTGTTTAGACTTGCACAAGAGGCTGTCACAAATTCCTTAAAGCATTCAGAAGCAGAAGAAATCTCTGTAAAAGTAGAAGTAACGAAAGACTTTGTTACGTTAATTATTAAAGACGACGGCAAAGGTTTTGATATGAAAGATGTCAAAACAAACAAAAACAAATCATTTGGCTTGCTTGGTATGAAAGAACGCGTAGACTTATTAGAGGGGAAAATAACCATCGATTCAAAAATAGGTCTAGGGACATTCATCATGATTAGAGTACCGTTAACATTACAAAAAAAATTGTAAAATAGAGTCAAAAGACATATTGACCATAAAGTTCAGGTGTAGAACAATAAACGTGGGGAGGCGTAGCTTGTGACTAAAGTAAATATTGTAATCATTGATGACCACCAATTATTCCGTGAAGGTGTCAAACGGATTTTAGATTTTGAACCTACTTTTGAAGTAGTTGCAGAAGGAGACGACGGTGACGAAGCTGCTCGTATCGTAGAACATTATCATCCGGATGTTGTCATTATGGACATTAATATGCCGAATGTAAATGGTGTAGAGGCTACAAAGCAGTTAGTAGAGCTTTATCCCGAATCAAAAGTCATTATTCTATCTATTCATGACGATGAAAACTATGTGACACATGCATTAAAAACAGGAGCAAGAGGCTATCTGTTAAAAGAAATGGATGCTGACACACTAATTGAAGCAGTGAAAGTCGTAGCTGACGGAGGATCTTATTTACATCCGAAAGTTACACATAATTTAGTAAATGAATTCCGTCGCCTTGCAACGAGTGGAGTTTCAGCACATCCACAGCATGAAGTATATCCAGAGATTCGTAGACCATTGCATATCTTAACAAGACGTGAATGTGAAGTTCTTCAAATGTTAGCTGATGGAAAGAGTAACAGAGGAATCGGCGAATCACTTTTTATTAGTGAAAAAACAGTGAAGAACCACGTGAGTAACATCTTACAAAAGATGAATGTGAATGATCGTACACAAGCTGTTGTTGTCGCAATTAAAAATGGCTGGGTAGAAATGAGATAATGTGCCGGACAAGCACTCCATTTCGACTATTTTAGTACTCTCATGTTGAGAGATTAAAAGTGTAGTAAGGAGTCTTTTTCGGAGAAAGTAGCTTGCCTATTGATTAGGCAAGCTTTTTTGATTACTATTATAAATCTAATGAAAAACAATGCGAATTCTTTTAAAATAAAAAAGAGTAACGAATAAGGAAGGTATTTAAGAATGAAAATAGCCGTTGTAACAGACAGTACTGCTTATATACCGCAAGAACTACGTGATACACACCACATTCATATGATCCCACTGAATGTCATCTTTGGTCGTGAATCGTATCGAGAAGAAATCGAGATGGACTGGGAGACTTATTATGAAGAGGTAAAAAAACATAAAGACCTCCCAACAACCTCGCAGCCTGCTTTTGGTGAACTAGTTGCATTGTATGAAAAACTAAGTGAGACATATGATGCTGTCATTAGTATTCACCTTTCAAGCGGAATCAGTGGAACTTATAATAGTGCCGCTGCAGCGAATGATATGGTAGATGGGATTGACATTTATCCTTTTGATTCAGAAACAAGCTGTATGGTGCAGGGCTTTTATGCATTAGAAGCTGCAGAGAAAGTGAAAGAAGGTGCCTCTCCAGAGGAAATATTGGCACATCTTCATCATCTAAAGGAAAATGAACGAGCCTACTTCATGGTCGATGACTTAACTCATTTACAAAGAGGCGGAAGACTAAATGGCGCACAAGCCTTTATTGGGAGCCTCTTAAAGGTAAAGCCTATTCTTCACTTTGACAACAAGCTAATTGTCCCTTTTGAAAAGATTCGTACACGGAAAAAAGCCATTTCACGTATATTTGAATTATTTGATGAGGATGCAAGTCGTGGTGTACCGATGAGAGCGACCATTATCCATGGAAATAGAGAAGAAGAAGCAGATGAAATGATTGCGTCTTTATCAGAGAAATATCCTCATGTGGAATTTTACAAAAGTTATTTTGGCGCTGTTATAGGTACTCATCTAGGTGAAGGATCATTAGGTCTTGGCTGGATGATCAGATAAATCGGAAATCCCCTTTTCATATTGAAAAGGGGATTTATTTTATCATTTTTACAGTTGGACGAAAGTACAAGCCCTCATGCATAATAGGCGAAAATCAGCTGAGAGGTGTTCGATAGAATTGAATCTAAACAAAGCCATGCAATTAAGGTCACAACTACAATCAAGACATCTCCTATCATTTGAATGTCCTTGTTCACATTACGAGCTGGATTGGTTAGTGAAACAAGGTTTGGTTAACTCAACACCTGCTATTGAAAAGCAAGCGAGTAGCTTTAAATGTTGCAGATGTGGTGAGTCACATAAGCGCTATTTTGCTTACACACCGTGTGACCAGTGCAAAAAAGACTGTGTATACTGTAGATCATGTATCATGATGGGGAAAGCAACAGAATGTACCAATCTTTATGAATGGATTGGCCCTACAGTAGAAGAAAGAAGTCAAGTGAAATTCACATGGCAGGGAGAGTTGTCTAAAGGACAAAAAAGAGCATCAGAAGCAATGATTGAAGCCATAAAAAACAAAACCGATTTACTTGTTTGGGCTGTTTGTGGAGCGGGGAAAACAGAGGTGCTTTTCTACGGAATTGAATATGCACTAAATAGAGGAATGAAGGTGTGTATTACGACACCTAGAACAGACGTTGTGCTTGAGCTAGAGCCGCGAATAAGGAAGGTGTTTCAAGGGATCAATATCGCCGTACTTTATGGTGGGAGCCTTCAAAGGTTACAATTAGCGCCCCTCATGATTTCCACAACTCATCAGCTTCTGAGATACAAGAATGCTTTTGATGTCATCATTATAGATGAAGTGGATGCTTTTCCTTATTCAATCGATGATCGCCTTCAATTTGCTGTTAAAAAGGCGATGAGAGAGAAAGGTGTCACAATCTATTTAAGTGCGACCCCCTCTAAAAAAATGCAAAAAGATATTTCTTATGGAAAATTAGAAGCGATAAAAATCCCCATCCGTTTCCACCAAAAGCCATTACCTGTCCCAACCTTTCAGTGGATCGGACAGTGGAAAAAAAGATTAGAAAAGAAGCAACTCCCATCTACTGTAGTGGAATGGATTCAGAAACATATCAAAAAGAGAAGACGTATCTTACTTTTTGTTCCCTCAATTTCCATCATGAAAAAGGTAACAAATATCTTTCGATTACTTGAAATAAATGCAGAAGGCGTTTCGGCAGAGGATAAAGAGAGAAAACGGAAAGTCCAAAGCTTTAGAGAGCATGCTTATAATGTACTTGTTACAACGACCATTCTGGAAAGAGGCGTGACCATTCAAAATGTGCAGGTGGGTGTTCTTGGAGCAGAATCTACTATATTTACTGAGAGTGCGCTAGTTCAAATTGCAGGAAGAGTTGGGAGGCATCCTCAATACTCTCAAGGCGACGTACTGTTTTTTCATTTTGGTCTTACTAGAAATATGAAACAAGCGAAGAAGCATATCGTCCAAATGAATCATACATCTATGAGAGAATTTTCTGAAAAATAGTGTAGATTTCATTGAACCATGGTACATTATATTCAATATGCAAAAATAGTAGGAGCGACAAAATATGCTAATTAATGCAAAGGAAATTCTACTAAAAGAAATACTCTATCAACATCTTAATCAATTAAATATGATGTGCCAATGTGAGAAGTGTATAGAAGATGTATTAGCCATTTCATTGAATCAAGTGAAGCCAGCATATATCACAGACATCGATAAAATATCATACAGTAAATCTGAGATGGTTGATAAACAAAAAAATACAGCCATGCTGGTCATCTTGATAGAAGCAGCTTCAAAGGTAACAACTTATCCAAGATGCACATTACGACAATCGATGGAGCAAGAGAAAAATGATTTGTCCGATTTGTGATAGCCACTATGTAGCAGCCTTTACATGGAAATCATTACTGCTTTCTGATCAAGATCGAGTATGTTTAACATGTAAGGAGCGCTTAAAAAAGATTCGCGGCCCTATCTGCCCGAAATGTGGACGAGAACAATCCGATGATTACGTATGTCAGGATTGTATCAGTTGGAGCGAAAGAATGGGTCCCGATGAAGTGCTTGTAAAGAATAGATCTGTTTATGTGTATAACGAATATATGAAAGAAATACTAGCCCGATTTAAATTTCGAGGTGATACTGCTTTAGCTGAACTGTTTAAAAAAGATGTACGCACCGCGTTTAAGCGTTCCTTTCCAATGAAGAGCCGCCACATCCACATCATTCCAATCCCTCTAAGTAGAGAAAGATTAAAAGAAAGGAAATTTAACCAGTCGGAGGTACTTGCTGCCTTGCTAGGAGTTTGTACGATCCAACCACTCATTAAAGTACATCAAAGTAAGCAGTCAAAGAAAAATAAAAATGAGCGCTTACATCAAAACGGGCGGTTCCAACTCAACCAATTACATACAATTATTTCGCGAGATGTCATATTAATTGATGATATATATACAACAGGTGCTACCATCTATGATGCGGCAAGCATCTTAAAAAATGCAGGAGCGAGATCTGTTTCTTCTTTTACGTTAATTCGTAGTTAAAAATAATGATATTCAACCGATAATAAGAAAAGAAAATATATAAGGAGTTTTGGTTATGAATCAATTGGCAAACTGCCCAGAATGTAATCAACTGTTTTTAAAAACGTCCATCCAAACGGTTTGTAACAAATGCTTTGAAGAAGAAGAACGTTCATTTGAAATTGTTTATAAATTTTTAAAAAAGCAAAGTAATAGACAATCTACAATTGCTGATATCGTTGATGCAACAGAAGTAGATGAAGAGTTGATCCTAAAGTTTATTCGATTGAAAAGACTTCAAATCAGCCAGCTTCCAAATATCAACTATCCTTGTGAAAGATGTGGCACACCGATAAGAAAAAACAAACTATGTAGCCAATGTGATCAAGATATTCATACGCAAATAAGCCAAATGAACCAAGAAGAGGCAAGGAAAAAGGAAATCGAATCTAGGAAAAAAGACACCTATTATGCCATAAATCCTAAAAACGACTGATTCCCTAAACTAAGTTGCAGTTTGGTCGATAAAATGGATAGAATTAAGACAGACTGTAACGGAAAGCGAGAGGAATCCCGTGAAAATTAATCAATATGGAACACAACCAGTAAATCCTTACAAGAAAACATATGAGAAACAAACGTTGCAATCGAACCAAGCAAAAACAGCAGATAAAGTGGAAATTTCTAAAAAGGCAATCGAAATGCAAAAGGTGCCGAATATCATGAAAGAACGTCAAGAGAAAATAGAGCAAATTAAAAAAAGCATTGAAGCTGGAACATACCATGTGGATACAAAAGGCATTGCAGATAAAATGCTAAATTTTTATAAACAACAATAATAAAAGGAGTAGGCTGAATGTCAGTAAAAATAATTATTGAAGAGCTGCATCGTCTCTATGGATTACATGAACAGCTTTTAAAGCTGTCTAAGGATAAAACAGAAATGCTGAAAAGCAACGAGATTGATGCTCTTTCAGAGGTACTGAATCTTGAGCAAAAATATATTCAGGCCATTTCTCAATTAGAGGAAAAACGGATTGAAGCGACAGTTCAATTTTTACAAAATGATCAATCGCCAACTATTACTGCATGTATCGAAAAGGCTGAAGGTACGGATCAACAAGAGCTGACTTCGTTATATAAGAAGTTAAATGACATTATGGTGGAATTGAAAGATGTAAACGAACTAAATAAACAGCTCATTCAGCAGTCACTTCAATTTATTTCACTGACATTCGATCTCGTTTATCCTAATAAAGAAAATATGAATTACGGACAAAACGGTCTTGAGAGTTCAAAGCCTAAACAGCATATGGCTTTGTTTGATTCAAAGGCGTAAACAAGGAGGATACCAATGGGTTCTACATTCATGGGACTAGAAACGGCAAAAAGAGGGATCACAGCCCAGCGGGCAGGGCTTTATGTCACATCAAACAACGTGTCCAATGCAAATACAGAAGGCTATTCAAGACAGAGAGTAACTTTTAAAGCAGATAATCCTTATCCAGTAATTTCTGTTTATGACGGCAAGACATACGGCCAAATGGGTACAGGTGTTCAAGTTGGAACCGTTGAAAGAATTAGAGACGACTTTTTAGATCTTCAGTATAGAGATCATAATAACAATTTGTCTTACTTTGCAACAAAGTCTGATGCTCTTTCACAAATGGAAGGGGTTATGAATGATTTAACAGATGAAGGTTTAAATAGAGCGTTTGATAACCTTTGGAAATCACTACAAGTGCTTTCTGAGACTAAAAATGCAGATACTGCTTCTGCGCGTACGGTTGTTAAAACAAGTGCACAAGCATTAGTAGACCAATTTCGTCTGCTTAATTCGTCTTTAACTACGATTCAAAAGAATTTGAAAACAGAATTGGATTCAACGGCAAAAAATGTGAATACACTTTTGTCTCAAATTAGCGAAGTGAACAAACAGATTGCAACAGTAGAGCCGAACGGATACTTGCCAAATGATCTTTATGATTCTCGTGACGCACTGATTGATCAATTATCTTCACTAGTAGATATCAAGTTAAGCTACAATCCATCTGGCGGTAATGCACTTAAAATTGCTGAGGGAACGGTGAACATTGACATTGTTGGTGCTAATGGACAAGTTGCTGGTCCTCTTTTGAATGGTATTACGAACGATATTGCGGAATTACAAGTTTCTTATGACAATACGACAGGTCTTGTAAACTCCCTTCAATTCGGGGCAACAACCATTGCAGCAGATCAGTTACAAGTGAACGGAAAAATAAAAGCACTTGTTGAGGCTTATGGTTATACGTCAAACGGAGCTGAAAAAGGCATGTATCCAGACATGCTTGCAGAGCTAGATACAATTGCACAAATCTTCATGGATAAATTTAACGAAGTGCATAACCAAGGGTTCACGTTAAACGGAGCAAATGGACAAAACTTTTTCGATATCGAAAATAATAACGATTTGAATAAAGGACTAGCTGCTCGTATTAAAGTGAGTGATAACATCTTAGCATCAACAGATAATATCGCTGCTTCTCTCAATCAGACAAAAGGCGATGGATCGAATGCGACACAATTAGCTAATATCCAAGATTTGAAACTATCCATTGGTGGAAAAACAACCACGATTCAGGATTATTATCAGAATGTGATTGCTGAAATGGGTATACAAGGGCAAAAAAATGTGACATTAGAAAGTAGTTCAGCAGCGCTCGTTAACTCAGCTAATGAACGTAGAATGTCCACTAGTGCTGTTTCAATCGATGAAGAAATGACAAATATGATTCAATTCCAGCATGCATATAATGCCGCTGCAAGAATTGTGACATTACAAGATGAAATATTAGATAAATTGATTAACGGCATGGGTGTCGTAGGAAGGTAGGAATAACTGATGCGAGTTACACAAAGCATGCTTTCGCAAAACTCACTTCGCAATATTAGTAAAAGTTATGAGAAACTTTCTAGAATAAATGAACAAGCACAAACAGGTAAACGTTTTACAAAGACCTCAGATGATCCTGTAGCGGCAGTGAAAAGCCTTCAATATAGCACGGCTCTTTTTCGAAATGAACAATATCAAAACAATTTAAATGAGGCTCGTAACTGGATTGATACATCTGAAACGAGTGTCACTGAAATGATTGATATTATGTCGGATGTACGTTATAAAGTGCTTGATGCGGCGAATGGCACAAAACAGCCTGAAGATTTAGCAGCCATCGGAGTAGAAATTGGTCAGATGAAGAAGCAAATCATTGATGCAATGAACACTCAAATGTTAGGTAAGTTTGTATTTAATGGAACCAATACGAATGTGAAACCAGTCGTAGAGAATGCAGATGGTACGTATACATTCAACTTTGAAAATTATACGAACGCACATGCGGTTCAATCAAACATTTCAGATGGTATTACGTTAAATGTAAACTCGAGTCCGCTGACGGCATTTGGTGGTCAGTCTGCTTCAGGGCAAAATGTCATTCAAATGCTGACTGACTTGGAAAACTCTTTGAAAAATGGTGTGTTTCCAAATTCAGATCAGACACTAAATGATATTGACCAATTCAGTGAGGTAATGAGCGCAGAACGTTCAGATCTCGGTGCTAGATCGAATCGTATTGATTTAGTTAGCAGTCGTTTGACCTCACAACAAACAGTGATAAAAAATTCTAAATCTGATAATGAAGATATTGAAAGTGAAAAAGCCATTGTTGAACTTCTTCAGCAAGAGGTAGTCAATAGAGCGGCTTTAGCGACGACAGCGAAAGTCATTCAACCATCGCTTGTTGATTTCTTAAGATAATAAAAAAGCATCCTTAGGGTGCTTTTTTGCATCATGGAGGTGAACCTATGCAAATCCCTAGATTGTTAATGCAACAAACCTATGCGAAGCTACAAATGTCGACGACTCCTTCTAAACAAGAAGTAGAGCAGCCAAGAGCTGATCTTGAAATTCAGCAACCTAAAGCTGTTATGAATATAACAAAAACGCCTTCGAAATTAACCATAGACCAAACAGAAGCATTTGCAGACATGGATATCAAGTCCATTTTTAGGCGTTCAGAGGAATGGGCGGCAGAGGGGAAGCGTGCGATTGGTGAAGGAATGGGTAGAAGGGCAGAGGAAGGAAGCCAATTGGTGAAAATTGAAGGTGGTGGCAATGCAATCGCCCAAATCGCCAAAGCCAATGGAAGTCCTTCAAAACAATTCACGATCGGTGTCATCCCTTCCTTCTTTAGTGTCAAAATCGACTATCAGCCATCCGAGCTACACATTGACATTCAGCCACAAAAGGCTGTGATTGAGGCAACTCCACATAAACCAATCGTTAACTATAAGCCAGGTAAGGTAAATATTGATATGTTACAATACCCAGAATTAAAAATAGAAGTTGACGAAACGGGTCAAAATGGTGATAAGGTATAGTTAAGAAAATGAAAAGGTCGTGAAGTATGATCATTCAAACAAAATATCATGGTGAAGTGACAATCAAAGAAGAGCAAATGATCACCTTTGATAATGGGATTCCAGGGTTTTTGGATCAAAAACAATTTGTTATTTTGCCTTTATCAGAAGAATCACCGTTCTTAGTTTTACAATCATTGAAAAATGCAGAATTAGGCTTCATTGTCAGTAGTCCGTTTTTATTTTTCGATCAATATGAATTTGATTTAGAAGAGGCGGTAGTAGACATTCTTGAAGTTGAAGATGCAAATGACGTTGAAGTCATGGTGATTTTAACAATGGAAGCTTCAATTGAAAAAACGACAGCAAATTTGAGAGCGCCTATTGTTGTGAATAGGAAAAACATGAAAGCGAAACAGGTGATTTTGCATGACTCAGCCTATCATACAAAACACTTACTAGAGGTGTCATCATGTTAGTCTTATCACGGAAATTAAATCAGTCGATTCAAATAGGGGACGATATTGAAGTTAAGATTATTTCAATTGAAGGTGATCAAGTAAAAGTCGGGATTGACGCTCCGAAGCATATTGATATTCATAGGAAGGAAGTTTATCTGTCCATCCAAGAAGAGAATAATCGTGCAGCAAGCTTGTCTGTAGACTTACTATCTCAATTATCCTCACAAAAAAAGTGAGGATTTTTTTATCTGCCTTGTTGATTGAAATTTATGTGGAAATGCTGAACAATCCTATGAAACTTAAACAAATCGGGCGATCTATATTTAATTTGAAAATTCAAAGCCGATATAATAGATAGATTAAAGCACAGGAGCTGATTAACTATGTCTGTTAGTAAGATGACACAGCTAAAGCCAATGATTGATGCATATCAAACCCGTGTTTCTAATAAGCAAAATGACCATGTAGACACAGATTTACAAGCAAATGGCCAGGCGGTTCCAAAGGAAGAAATTGAAAAAACGATTCAAGGGGCAAATAAGCTCATTGAACCGACTCAATTCCATCTTCAATTTGAATTGCACGAAAAGCTCAATGAGTATTATGTCAAAGTCGTAGATGACCAAACAGATGAGGTCATTAGAGAGATTCCTTCTAAGGAATGGCTGGATTTCTATGCAGCAATGACGGAAATTGTTGGATTATTTGTAGATAAAAGAATGTAAATGAAGGGAGAACTAATTTTATGGTAAATCGAATTACTGGATTTTCAAACATATTTGATATTGATGAAGTTGTAGCAAAATTGATGAAAACGGAACAAGCACCGCTTGATAAAATGGCACGCCAAAAACAAACAATCGAATGGCAAAGAGACAGCTATCGAGAGGTTAATTCAAAAATTAAAGAATTAGAAGATTTGATTACCAGTTTAGAATTAAATCTACCAAGTACTTATGGCTCAAAAAAAGTGACAAGCTCCAATGAATCGGCTGTAACAGCGACAGGATCAACAAATGCGACGTCAGGCATGATTAATGTCACTCAGCTTGCGACAGCTTCTGTTTTTAAATCTTCTGGGACATCTGGATTTACTGCAACAAACGGGTCATTTTCATTTGAGGTGACGACACCAGGCTCAACTACGCCAAAAACGGTGACAATCAAAACTTCTGATACAGATACAATTGATGATATTGTGAATAGACTGAATAAGTCTCAACTAGGTGTGACGGCTTATAAAGGTCAAATCTTTGATGGAACGAACTATGTAGAGACCATTGCACTCACTTCAAGAACAACTGGTGACGGTGTGAATATAAAAGCAACTGATGGGAACGCTGCTTCTTTCCTCACACAACTAGGATTCCAAGTAGATGGAGATAACAAGCTTGTTGCGACTACACAAGGACAAAAGGCGCAATACGAGATTAACGGCTTGAAAATGGAGAATAACAACAATACATTTACACAGGCTGGAATCACGTACGAGCTAAAAGCAACGACTGATCAACCTGTTACCTTGAACGTTTCATCAAATGTCGATGAGATCTTTGACAAGATCAAGCAATTTATAGATAAATACAACGAACTCGTTGATCAGGTTAATGGAAAAGTCAATGAAAAGAGAAACCGAACGTATCAACCATTAACAGCTGATGAGAAAAAAGCCATGTCAGACAAGGAAGTAGAATTGTGGGAAACAGCTGCGAAGACTGGTTTGCTGCGAAGTGATGCGATTTTGAGATCGGGAACTGCTAAATTAAGAAGTGATTTTTATGCGGATATTACGACTGATGATGGAAATAAAATCCACATGACCCAAATTGGTATTACGACATCATCCAAGTATAAAGATGGCGGTAAGCTTGAAATTACTGAAAAAAATGAAGAAAAACTAAGAAATGCCATTGCAGAAGATCCTCAAAAGGTGATGCAAATATTTATCTCGGGTTCTTTAAACGTTGATTCAAAAGATTCGGCCAAAGCGCAGCAGCAATATAATGAACAAGGGATTCTTCATCGTGTCAGAAATTCCTTGACGGCTTTCACAAAGAGTATCCAAACGAAAGCTGGTAGCACTACGATGGAATCTAACCAATATGGACTTGGTAAGAACCTCGATTCATTGGCGAAACGAATGGATACATTTCAAGACCGCTTAAAGTTAATTGAAGCTCGTTACTACACGAAGTTTAATGCCATGGATAGTGCGATTCAAAAGCTGAACAACCAATCGGGCTACCTTTCACAACTGCTTGCATATTAATGGAGGTTTATAACATATGGCAATTCAGAATCCTTATGCCGCCTATCAGAAAAATTCTATTGAGACAGCAACACCAGCCGAGTTGACGCTCATGCTTTATGATGGCTGCTTGAAGTTTATCAGATTAGCAAAGCATGGCATTCAACAAGATGATGCTGAAATGAGAAATTTGAATCTGAAAAAGGCTCAAAACATCATTCAAGAATTAAACGTCACATTAAATCGCACCTATGATGTATCCAAGAGTATGGCGAGTATGTATGATTACATCTATCGTAGACTAATTGATGCGAATCTACAGAATGATGGAGAGATACTCAACGAGGTGGAACAATATGTGATTGATTTCCGTGATGCTTGGAAGGAAGTCATTCAAACAGATCGAAGAGGCCGCCATCAATCCATCGGAGGATCTTTATGAGTATTGTTGACCAACTGTATGACCAAACAATAAAAATGGCTGCTGAAATAGAAGCGAATCCACAAAGTGAAACATTGGTGGAAGACTTTGATGCCTTTTTAATTGAGCGTGATGAATTGATGAAAGACATTCAGCACGAATTGACAACACCAGAGAAAGAAAAAATCAAAGAAATCATTCAAACGGATCAGAAGATGGCCAAACAATTAACGGACATTCAACAAGGGATTAAAGCTGATATTCAAGCCATTCAAAGAAAGAAAATGAAACAGCAGAATTATGAAAATCCCTACCAACCGATGACGAGTGACGGTGTATATTACGATAAACGGAAATAATTAGGTGAGACCTGTGGCGTATCGTTCAGATGACTATATTTTATTAACCACATATTATGAACTGCTATATACGATAGAAGAGAGTTTAACATATTTAGATGAAATTGAGATGGATTTTTCTAAGACAGAGGGGGATCGGATCTTTAATGATCTGATCCATGCCTTCTTTCAGTTAGAGACAACACACCCCCTCCTGCTTTCAATCATTGAAAATGAACGTTTTGCACAGACAATTCGTTCGTTTGATCAAATTTTTCTAAGTTTCGATATTCTAGCTTTCTATACATTCCCTTCGGATCACTTCCAACATTTTCTTAAAGTCTATTTTATACCTGAATATAGAGAGTGGATGGATGAAATTCATGCCTGTATGAGGCCATTCGTCATTCATTAACCTTGTTTAATGATGAAAATGAGGATTGCCAGTGGACTAAGATTCGCTTAGAATGAACCACTTTCTAAAATGATGCAATTGATTGTTTTATTCACTTTATCAGGATCTATTAGTGCCCAGCATCATTTTTATCGAAAATGACAGACTATTCAAACAAGGGGTGCAACACACGATGCATGTCATTTGTGTGAAGGAATGAAAGCGCTTTGGAGGATGTGTTTTGATGTGTGGAAAAACAACTTGTTTTTTCAACATTGTGGCACGATGGTCTTTTTCATGCGACATGCGAATATATATTCATCAGCTATTCAGTAAAAGGTGAAGTACCGCAAGATTCGACATATTTCATGAAATATTCACATTTTTTTTACGTTTGAGCAGGAGATAAAGGGGGAAAAGTAGAAATAGGTTTACATATCCTTAATTTTAAAGGAGGCGTTCTTTACATGAATTACAATGTCAGAGGAGAAAACATCGAAGTAACACCTGCACTCAGAGATCATGTCGAGAAAAAAAATGGAAAGCTGGAGCGTTATTTTGAGTCAGCTGTTGATGCTTCAGTCAACGTGAACTTGAAGTTTTATAACGATCAAGAATCTAAGGTAGAAGTCACGATTCCAATGACCGATCTAGCACTTCGAGCAGAGGTGCATCATGAGGATATGTACAATGCAATAGACCTAGCAGTCAGTAAATTAGAACGTCAAATTAGGAAACACAAAACAAAAGTAAACCGCAAATTCCGAGAGCAAGGTGTGAAAAAGCACTTATTTGCTGGAGGAAATGGTACTGCTGAAATTGCGGTTCAGGATGACGAAGAAATCGATGAAACAGAAATCGTCAGACAAAAACGCTTTAATTTAAAACCAATGGATAGCGAAGAGGCCATTCTTCAAATGAACATGTTAGGTCACAGTTTCTTTGTCTTTACAAATGCAGACACCAATTTGACCAATGTCGTTTATCGTCGAAATGACGGTAAATATGGACTCATCGAGCCGAACGCTTAACATCAATTTTACAGATTGAAAACAACATAAATCACGTAAACCCGTCCCCTTGATATGGGGCGGGTTTTTTGTCCTAAATCATGACAAATTCTTTGGAAATCAATGAAGGTATGGTATGATAAATGCAGGTAAAAATGGACTTGTCAATATTTGGACATGCCGAAAAATTGCATGAAATAGAGGAGCGTTATTATATGCTTGGAATCTTAAATAAAGTGTTTGATCCTACGAAACGTACGATCGGCCGATATGAAAAAAAGGCAAATGAAATTGAAGCTCTCGCTCAAGATTTTGAAAAATTATCAGACGAGGCTTTACGAAATAAAACGATAGAATTTAAAGAAAAACTTGAAAATGGTCAAACTGTGGATGACTTATTAGTTGAAGCCTTTGCAACGGTTCGCGAAGCATCCCGCCGTGTCACAGGGATGTTCCCATTTAGAGTGCAACTCATGGGGGGGATTGCGCTTCATGAAGGCAATATCTCTGAAATGAAAACAGGTGAAGGGAAAACGTTAACCTCAACAATGCCTGTTTATTTAAATGCACTTTCTGGTAAAGGCGTCCATATCGTGACAGTGAACGAATATTTGGCAAGCCGTGATGCAGAGGAAATGGGGAAGATCTTTGAATTTCTTGGACTAACTGTTGGACTGAATCTGAACAGTTTAGACAAAGATGAAAAAAGAGAAGCCTATGCTGCTGATATCACGTATTCAACGAACAATGAGCTTGGTTTTGATTATTTACGTGATAACATGGTGCTCTACAAAGAGCAGATGGTACAAAGACCTCTTCATTATGCTGTCATTGATGAAGTGGACTCGATTTTAATTGATGAAGCGAGAACCCCACTGATCATCTCTGGACAAGCAGCAAAGTCGACGAAGCTTTATGTACAAGCGAATGCATTTGTTCGTACGTTAAAAGCAGAAGACGATTTCACTTTTGATATTAAAACAAAAAGTGTTCAGTTAACAGAAAGCGGTATGACAAAAGCAGAAAAGGCCTTTGGCATTGAGAACTTATTTGATGTCAAACATGTGGCGCTAAACCACCACATCGCACAAGCTTTAAAAGCACATGTTGCGATGCAAAATGACGTTGATTACGTTGTAGAAGATGGACAAGTCGTCATTGTCGACTCCTTTACTGGTCGTTTAATGAAGGGTCGTCGTTACAGTGAAGGCTTGCATCAAGCCATCGAGGCAAAAGAAGGTCTTGAAGTACAGAACGAAAGCATGACACTTGCAACCATTACGTTCCAGAACTACTTCCGTATGTATGAAAAGCTATCTGGTATGACAGGGACAGCGAAAACGGAAGAAGAAGAATTTCGTAATATTTACAACATGCAGGTTGTGACAATCCCAACCAATAAACCAGTGGTTCGTGATGACAGACCTGATTTAATTTACCGCACGATGGAAGGGAAGTTTAAAGCAGTGGCTGAGGATGTTGCCCAGCGCTATATGACAGGACAGCCTGTGCTTGTCGGAACAGTAGCTGTTGAGACATCTGAGCTCATCTCGAAGCTTCTTAAAAATAAAGGCATCCCTCATCAAGTGTTAAACGCGAAAAATCATGAACGTGAAGCACAAATTATTGAGGAAGCCGGTCAAAAAGGTGCCGTCACTATTGCGACAAACATGGCGGGACGTGGAACAGACATTAAGCTTGGCGAAGGTGTAATAGAACTGGGCGGTCTGGCCGTTATTGGGACTGAGCGTCATGAATCACGCCGTATTGATAACCAGCTCCGCGGACGTTCTGGTCGTCAAGGAGACCCAGGGATTACACAATTCTATCTCTCTATGGAAGATGAATTGATGCGCCGATTTGGTGCAGAGCGTACAATGGCGATGCTTGATCGTTTCGGCATGGATGACAATACACCAATCCAAAGTAAAATGGTGTCTAAAGCGGTTGAATCTTCACAAAAACGTGTTGAGGGGAACAACTTTGATTCCCGTAAGCAGCTTCTGCAATATGACGATGTACTGCGTCAACAACGTGAAGTAATCTATAAACAGCGCTTTGAAGTGATCGATTCTGATAACTTAAAAGAGATTGTGATCAATATGATTCAATCTTCTATTGAACGTGCTGTTGGTTCTTACACACCGAAAGAAGAGCTTCCTGAGGAATGGAAACTAGATGGTCTTGTTGAATTAATCAACACGAATTATTTAGATGAAGGTGCCATTACGGTCAAAGATATCTTTGGTAAAGAAGCAGATGAAATCACGTCCTTCATTATGGATCGTATTAAAGAGAAATACGATGCAAAAGAAGAAACATATGGCGATGAACAAATGCGTGAATTTGAGAAAGTCATCGTGCTTCGTGCTGTCGATTCGAAATGGATGGATCACATTGATGCCATGGATCAACTGCGTCAAGGAATTCATTTACGTGCGTATGCACAAACCAATCCACTGCGTGAGTATCAGATGGAAGGATTTACAATGTTTGAGCATATGGTTGCCTCCATTGAAGATGATGTAGCCAAATATGTCCTAAAATCTGAAATTCAAAATAACCTTGAGCGTGAAGAAGTCATTCAAGGACAAACCACTGCCCATCAGCCTCAAGAGGGTGATGAGGAAAAAACGGTGAAAAAGAAGCCCGTACGCAAGGTCGTTGATATTGGACGAAACTCACCATGTCACTGCGGAAGCGGAAAGAAATATAAAAATTGTCATGGGAAGACAGAATAAAGAATAGAAAGAGGTGCAAACCTCTTTCTATTCATGTTGATACCAATACATCTATGAGGTGAAGAATATGGAATTAGTAGAAATTAGACAAGAGCTTGAAAATATGGCTAGCAGGCTAGCTGATTTTAGGGGGTCTCTTTGACCTCGAAACAAAAGAAGCCAAAATTGCAGAATTAGAAGTAACAATGTCAGAGGCTGATTTTTGGAATGATCAGCAAAAAGCGCAAGGTGTCATCAATGAAGCCAATGCACTGAAGGATTATGTGAATACATATCACGAGCTCAGTGAATCGCATGAAGAGCTACAAATGACACATGACTTGTTAAAGGAAGATGCTGATGTAGATCTTCAGGTCGAGCTTGAAAAAGAGCTAAAGAACTTAACAAAGCAGTTTAATGAGTTTGAGCTTCAGCTCCTTTTAAGTGAACCGTACGATAAAAACAATGCCATCCTTGAGTTACATCCAGGTGCAGGTGGGACTGAATCACAGGACTGGGGTTCTATGCTCCTCAGAATGTACACTCGCTGGGCAGAGCGTAGAGGATTTAAAGTCGAAACACTTGATTACCTTCCTGGTGATGAAGCAGGGATTAAGTCGGTGACATTGCTCATTAAAGGGCATAATGCTTACGGATATTTAAAAGCAGAAAAAGGGGTACACCGTTTGGTGCGTATTTCTCCTTTCGATTCATCTGGTCGTAGACATACATCCTTTGTTTCCTGTGATGTGATGCCAGAGTTCAATGAAGAGATCGACATTGATATTCGTACAGAGGACATCAAGGTTGATACGTATCGTGCTAGTGGTGCAGGTGGTCAGCACGTCAACACGACCGACTCTGCTGTTCGTATCACGCACATTCCAACCAATGTCGTGGTGACATGCCAAACGGAAAGATCGCAAATTAAAAACAGAGATCGTGCAATGAAAATGCTAAAATCGAAACTGTATCAAAAGCGGATCGAAGAACAGCAGGCTGAACTGGATGAAATTAGAGGAGAACAAAAAGAAATTGGCTGGGGTAGTCAAATTCGTTCTTATGTATTCCACCCGTATTCTCTTGTTAAAGACCATCGAACCAATACGGAGATGGGAAATGTGCAAGCGGTCATGGATGGAGATTTAGATTCATTTATTGATGCATATCTACGTTCGAAATTATCATAAAAACTCGGCTTCTTGCCGGGTTTTTTTGATTGTGAGAAAATATAATGAATATAAAGGAATACATACGACATACTGACTCTATATCCTTTGTATGATGAATCTAGCAAATAAAGGGGGAAATCAATTGGGATTAGATCGATTACAAGAGACATGGGATTTAGATGCTTTCTTCAAAGGTGGCAGCTCTTCACAAGAATTTATGACCTATTTACAAAGCATTGAGCAGCTGTTAACGGAATTACGCCATCAAGTAGAGGGCTTTTCAAAAGAGAAAACACAAAGTAAATTAGTCTCTGTCTTAGAGACATATGAAACCACATACAAAAAACTGTCTCAAGCAGGTTCCTTTGTATCTTGTCTACAAGCTCAAAATACAAAGGATATGAAAGCAGCTAGTTTGCGTGGCACGATTGCCAAGCTAGGAGCTGACATGGGAACCATTTTGGCACTTCTTGATCAATCGCTTGCTGAAATCCCTTCTCATGAATGGGAAGAACGAATGAAATCAGACGCTTTATCAGATATTCGATACATATTAAATGAGCGCAGGGAACGTGTGAAGGATCAATTACCTGTGGAGCAGGAAACGTTGATTCAAAAGCTAGCCGTAGATGGGTATCATGCGTGGGAAGAGCTTTATTCTAGCTTAGTCAATAAAATCTTGATTCCATTTGTGCAAAATGGTGAAACACAGATGATCTCAGTAGGCCAAGCGGAAAATGTGATGGATGATTCAGATCGTGAAGTCAGGAAAGCGGTGTATCATAACCTAGAGCATGCCTGGACACAGGATGAGCATTTATTTGCTAGCACCCTCAATCACCTTGCCGGCTTTCGTTTGCAAGTGTATGAAGCCAGAGGATGGGATCATATTTTAAAAGAACCACTTGAGATTTGTCGGATGAAACAAGAAACCCTTGATGCGATGTGGTCAGTGATTGATGATCATAAACAGCCGTTCATTGACTATTTACACAGAAAAGCCGAGATGCTTGGTGTCGATAAACTGAGTTGGTTTGACGTTGGTGCACCAGTCGGCAGTGAGGCGAAAACCTATTCTTATCAAGAAGCAGCGGCGTTTATCATCAAACATTTCGCTGGATTTGGAGAGAAGATGGCGACATTTACCGAAAAGGCATTTCAGGAACGCTGGGTTGAGGCAGAGAATCGTCCAAACAAACGTGTAGGTGGCTTCTGTACAAATTTCCCTGACAGCGGTGAATCACGTATATTTATGACGTTCTCGGGTAGCCCATCCAATGTGGCGACGTTGGCGCATGAGCTTGGTCATTCATTCCATCAAGATGTGATGCAGGATGTTCGGGTGCTGAATCGCAAATATGCGATGAATGTAGCTGAAACGGCATCAACATTCGCTGAAATGATTGTGGCCGATGCATCATTAAAGGAAGCAGTAAATGAAGAAGAGCGTTTGAGTTTGCTGGAGGATAAGCTACAGCGCAGTGTGGCATTCTTTATGAATATTCAATCGCGCTTCTTGTTTGAACAGCGCTTTTATGAAGAGCGTAAACAGGGAGAAGTGCCGGCTGAACGTTTAAATGAGCTCATGGTAGAAGCACAAAAGGAAGCGTTTGGCGATGCTTTAGATGAATACCATCCGCATTTCTGGGCGTCTAAGTTGCATTTTCATATTACAGGCGTACCGTTTTATAACTTCCCTTATACATTCGGTTACATGTTTTCGTTAGGCATTTATGCGAAAGCGCGACAGGCAGGCGCATCATTTGAAGAGAAATACATTGCGTTGTTAAAAGATACCGCTTCGATGACTGTGGAGGATTTAGCCTATAAGCATCTAGGTGTAGACTTGACTCAAAAGGCATTTTGGGAAGAAGCGATGTCATTGGCAGTGGCAGATGCTGAAGAGTTTTTGGCCATTACAATGAAAAAATAAAAAAGGCTCCCTTTATGGGAGCTTTTTTGCGGGCTTTAACCAATCGAGCATTGTCTGAAGGATGTCCTTTTGCTGAGTCAACACGCCAATATCAGCTTCTTGATCTCCTTTTTGCTTACCATACATACCAAACTGTGCATGGTTTCCACCTTTTATTTCATGGTGCACCGTTTGGGACGGCAGTTGCTTTTTCGATTGTTTGATTTTCTCTCGTGTCGCTAGCCCATCCTTTTCACCTGATATAGATAGTACTTGAAAGGAAGCTTGCTTTAGGCTGTCTGATGCTGGATAGGCGGCGAGAAAGAATAAACCGTCTAGTTTGTTTTGATTTTTTTCAGCATACATAGACGCAGCTGCTCCGCCTAAAGAATGTCCGCCGATATACCAGTGTTTGATGGATGGGTGATGTTCAATGATGTCCTGTGCCTTATTTGTATGAAAAATAGCGAAGGAAAACGGCATGTCAGGGATAAAGACAGAATAGCCTTTTTCCATGAGTTCATTCCCTAAGTAAGCATAGGCAAGAGGTTCAACTTTAGCTCCAGGATAAAGAATGATCCCTGTATCGCTTTTTGACGATTCATATGTATATACACCGTTCATATGTGCGACTTGTTCGAGATTGACCTGTTTTTTTAGCGCGTCGGATGGTCCATATGTAAAGCGACTCCATATATAAAATGCACCAAAAGCGAGAATGATCAGTGCAAGTAAAGTAATGCCAGTGATTTTCAGTATTTTCTTCATCGCATGTCCCTTCTTTCTCATGTACATATTAAATATACCATCATTTGCTCTCATGCCAAATCATGAGTACGCTGATCCGGTTGTATGATAAAGTGTTAACTCATTAATACTGCATTTGGTTGTTATTTACAATCTGAATGGGAGGGCTTAAAATAGGTGTGCATTTAAGAAGTAACGGAGGCAGAAAGAGATGAAGTGGGGACAGTCTCATGCTTGGATTGAAGTGAAAAATTATTTATTTATTTTAATCGGTTCCGCCATCGTAGCCATTGGATTTAATACGTTGTTATTACCGAATCAGATTGCTGCTGGGGGAGTGAGCGGCATTAGCACCATTATGCAGTCTTTCGGTTTTGAAGCAGCTTATGTGCAATGGGGTCTCAATATTCCGCTCTTTATCGCAGGTTTTTATTTATTAGGTGGAACATTTGGAGTAAAGACGCTTGTTGGTTCTATTTTTTTACCTTTCATGGTGTTCCTCACAAGAGGGATTGCACCTGTGACACATGAAGCCCTTTTAGCAGCGATTTTTGGTGGTGTGGTGATTGGGATTGGATTGGGGATCGTGTTTCTTGGAAATGGTTCAACGGGTGGAACGGCACTCGCAGCCAAAATCATTCATAAGTACACGGGACTCACGTTAGGTACATGTTTAGCGATGATGGATGGCCTCATTGTTTTGGCTGCAATGGCTGTTTTTGGAATTGAAGAGGGGCTGTATGCAGTCATTGGCGTGTTTATTTCTAGTAAAACGATTGATGTGGTCCAGGCTGGCTTTAGTCATTCAAAAATGGCGATGATCATCACAGGACATGAGGATGAAGTCAGACAGGCTGTTTTTGATCAAATCGATCGAGGGGTCACGAAGATTTCAGCAGTTGGAGGATATACCGATCATGATCGTCCAATTCTCATGTGTGTAGTTGGCCAATCACAGTTCACAAAGTTGAAACAAGTCGTCAAAGCGATCGATGCATCAGCATTTGTGATCGTCATGGATGCAAAAGAGGTACTTGGTGAGGGTTTTAAAAGGGCGTAAACAAGGATATAATAGCGTTGACCAAATGATTGTAATGGAGGGAAATAGATGAAAAAGAGTAGCTTAACTTTGCTTTTCGTTGCAATGCTATTTGCACTCGCAGCTTGTGGCGGGAATTCAAGCAGCAGTGACAAAGAAGGCAGTAAAAGTGCATCTACGGTTAGCAGTGGCGAAGATATTTATGAGCAAAGCTGTATCGGCTGTCATGGCAAAGATCTCTCCGGTGGAGGCGGTCCAAGCTTGAAAGAAGTCGGAAAGAAATATGATGAAAAACAAATTGCTGATATTGCAAAGAACGGGATCGGTTCAATGCCAAAAGGACTAGTAGATGAGGAACAAGCGAAAGAAGTGGCCAAATGGCTTGCAGAGAAAAAATAAAACCTTTGTCTATAGACTAACCTAGTCAAATGGGACATAAAAAAACACCCTTCTAGTGATACACTTAAACAAAGTGTTAATTAGGAGGG
>NZ_JBFEFT010000028.1:0-46752 GCF_047229225.1 Bacillus sp. 179-C3.3 HS
TTCTCTATTATAAAATGAGGAGATGGGAATTTTAAGGGAAAAAATAAGGCTGTCAAGATTTTCTCGACAGCCTGAAGGTTCCTCCATGGGAGGAACCTTTCAGATTGTTGACAAAGGGCTAAATTGATTTGATTTAGCTCTTTGTCTTCCTTTCAGCGTGAATGAAAACCCTTGAAGTCCAGGAAGGACGAGCACTGGAGCGGAGCGAATTGAACATTCGTGAGCACCAGCGCGCAGGCCTGACACCGAATGCGAGGGTTTGTCTACACGCTGAAGGTTCCTCCAAAGGAGGAACCTTTTAAATTACAGAATAACTGCCGCAAGCCATCCGAACAGGACGAGCGGAATATTATAAAAGATGAATGTCGGAACACAAGTCCCCCAAATATGATGGTGCTGTCCATCCATATTCAGCCCAGCTGTTGGTCCAAGTGTACTATCACTCGCAGGAGAACCAGCATCCCCTACAGCTGCAGCAGAACCAATTAGTGCAATGGTTGCCATCGGACTAAATCCTAAATGTAAGCAAAGTGGAACAAAAATCGTTGTAATAATCGGAATGGTCGCAAACGATGATCCAATCCCCATTGTGACAAGTAAGCCGACCAATAACATTAATAGCGCCGCTAAGCTTTGATTGTTGCCAATCACATGCGAAGAGGCCTTCACAAGGGATTCAATGTCTCCTGTTTTTGTTAAGACATTGGCGAATCCAGCCGCTACCAACATGACAAAACCGATAAATGCCATCATGTTCATCCCAGAGGTAATGAGCTCATCGGCTTCATCACGTTTCATCATTCCCGTGACAAATAAAACAAGAAGTCCTGCTAGTGCACCGAAGATCATCCCTTCCACGCCAAGGCTTTGCGATAAATAAAGCTGGACGATTAATGAGACAAAAATAGCGAGAACGGCATAGAATAAACTTTTCTTCGAATAAGCTGATTTCTCAACATCAGTGATCTCACGATTCTCATATACTTTCGGCTTGCGATACACAAAAAGTGAAATGATGAGCCCGAGAATCATACCGGAGACAGGGATAAGCATCGCAATCGGAATGTTGGCTAATTCAACGGTTAGACCAGCTTCTTTCATGTTATCACGAAGCATCCCGTGGAAAATTTGCCCAAAACCGACTGGTAGCAAGATATATGGTGCAGTAAGTCCGAAAGTCATCACACATGCAATCAGTCTACGGTCAATTTGAAGTTCATTAAACACCTTTAATAATGGTGGAATCAATACCGGAATAAAGGCAATATGAACAGGTACGACGTTTTGTGAAAAACATGAAACGATCAAAATGACTAGGATGATGAGTACTTTTGATAATGTTTTCCTTCTTGAGTCACCTTCTTTGCCTAGAAGCTTCACCGCTCCTTCTACCATGGCATCTGGAAGTCCTGTTTTCGTCAGTGCAACAGCGAAAGCACCTAATAGTGCATAGCTAATTGCAACAGTCGCATTCCCTCCGAGACCGTCAGTAAAGGCTTCAATTGTACCTCCAAGACCCAATCCGCCTACAAGTCCACCTGCTAATGCGCCAAGCGCAAGGGCAATGACGACATTGACCCGTAGCAAGCTTAATATCAACATCAAAACAACCGCTATCACAACTGCGTTCATGGTGAAACCTCCAAAATCCTTTAGTTTACTAATGTAGTAGATAATTAAAGCACCAACGTATGTTACCACAGAAATAAAACATCGTCAAATGCCATATGACAAAATAAAAAAGCCCCGCCTTTGGCAGAGCTTTGGTCTTTATTCTTTTGATTCAAATCGTTCCACAAATGTGGCCAGTGACCTCACCATTACCCCTGTAGCTCCTGTTGGACCGAAACATGAGGGTTTTTCAGTTGTGGCTGTTCCTGCAATGTCTAAATGAACCCAAGGGGTGTCTTCAGCGAATTCACCAATAAACGCACCTGCCATGATCGCATGACCATCTCGACCTGGTGAATTGTTGAGATCAGCCATTTTGCTTTGACGTACTCGTTTTTTATCTTTTTCTGTAATTGGCAACTGCCAGATCATTTCACCACATTCTTCAGATGCTTCTTTAAACTGTTCATATAGTTCTTCGTTATTGGTCATAGCGCCTGTCGTCTCATTTCCAAGTGCCACAACGACGCCACCTGTTAATGTCGCCACATCAACAAGGACAGAGGCACCGTGCTGCTTTGCATACGTCACTCCATCTGCTAACACCAATCTTCCTTCTGCATCTGTGTTGAGTACTTCGATTGTTTTTCCGCTCAGTGACACAATGACATCATCTGGCTTCATCGCATCTGCGGAAATCATGTTGTCGGTTGAAGCAATGACAGCAATCACATTTTGTTCTGGCCGAAGCTCCCCAATAATCTCCATCGCACCTAAAACAGACGCTGAACCACCCATATCTGTCTTCATACCGACCATACTAGCTCTTGGTTTTAAGGAGTAGCCACCTGTATCATACGTGATCCCTTTTCCAACGAGGCCAATGACCTCTGTCCATTCTTCCTTGCCTTGATATTTCAACACAATCAGTTTCGGTGGTTCTGTCGAGCCTCGATTGACGGCTAATATCCCGCCCATCCCGAGCTCTTCCATTTGTTCTTTATCGATAATTTCGATCTCAAATTCATATTTATAAGCAAGCTCTGCCGCATAAGATGCAAGATCTGAGGAGGTAAGCATATTCGGCGGCATATTCACAAGTGTGCGAGCTGAGTTCACTGATTGCCCATAGACCTCGCCAACTTTCAGACTCGCTTGAATTTCAGCGGTATCATAATCTGTCGTTGCATACACAAATTCAATAAAACGATCCGGTTCATTTGTTTTATGTTTAAAATCCTGTAATTCATATGTAGCAAGCAAACAGCTTTCAGAAAGAGCATGGGCTGCATCTTGAACAGGCAGTCCCTTTCCGATAAACGTATCAAGCAAGACAGAAACGGCTTGCTTTTTATCTTGATGGAGCTTTTTAAACAAGTGGGCAAACACTTCTTTTGCCTCTTCAAACGTGTAATCTGATTCTTTCCCAAGCCCGATAAAATAAATCCGTTTGATGCCTGTTTCTGGGGATGGGAAAAATTTTGATAGCTGATTTCGTTTTGAAGAAATATCTCCTTCTTTTAATAAGTCAGTGATTCTTCCTTCAAGTAATTCATCCAATTCTTTTGCTTTTCCTGATAGTTGGCTTTTCTGAAAAAGTCCGATGGCCAGTGTATCTTTATGTTGCAACTCATTTGTCGAGAAAAACATATTTATCACAGCTCCTTCAATGAACTCTATTTTCACATTGTAACGTCCATTATATCAAAATTTGTATCCCTATACGATCATTCCAAGTAGGTCCTCGCTCCATAAATGTTCATATTTTTTCACACGGAAGGGTATGATGAAAAAGCGAAGACGTTCTGTTCTCCTCATTCCACAACTACTTTCTTTAATGTTATAATGAACATGGACTTGGCAATATTTCTTACTGCAATCATTTTTTATCTTACTAGGGTAAAACGTCATTTATTTCGCACGATATTTTTTCTTACAGAGAGGATGTTTCTTGTTCATGAGCGTACTGACGAATTTCCCGCTGCTTGCCAGCCTTGCAGCCATCTTTTTTGCACAATTTGTAAAAGTACCTATTCAATTTATCATTTCTAGACGACTAGATTGGTCGCTCATTACAAGCACAGGCGGAATGCCAAGTTCTCACTCCGCAGCCGTCACAGCACTCTCAACAGCAGTTGCTTTAGAGCACGGGCTAGAAACATCTATTTTTGCCATTTCCGCAATCTTTGCCATTATTACAATGTTTGATGCGACAGGAGTCCGTAGACAGGCAGGAGAACAAGCCACTGTCCTCAACAAATTAGTAACAGATTTTAACCGATTTGTTGCAGAAGCAAAGAATTTTCCAAATGCGGAAGAGAAAGAGAAGCAAAAGAAATTGAAAGAGCTTCTTGGGCATAAGCCAATCGAAGTATTCTTCGGTGGCTTAACAGGGATCTTATTGACACTCATCTTAGACTATTACTTCATGTAAGCATGAAAAAGCTTTGGACCTTAAAGGACCCAAAGCTTTTTCACTCTTTATTCGCTTGGAATTGCTGACGAAATACTTGCATTGATTCTGCTTCATTCAGCTCACTTAGATCTTTTTCCGTTAAACTTCCTTCACCCTTTTTGATCACATAGACATCAAGAACCTTTTTCCCCCATTCTCTGTATACATCATCAACTGTTTCATAATAAAGATCGAGTTTATGACCCTTGATGGCTTTACCCGTATCTGCAACCACACCGTACCCATAATTCGGAATAAACAAGACCGTACCAATTGGAAAAACAGACGGGTCTGCCGCGACGGTTGAATATAGATCGCGCTTCACTTTGACGCCTGAATATGTAATCCCATATGCATGATGTTCCTTTGTTTTACCTGTGGATTCGACACCTGCCGTATAACCCGTTGCCACAACCTTTTGCTTCGGGTACTCATTCCAATTAAAGGCGTCTTCGAGAGAAACAGCTCCCATATCATCATTTTTAATGGCCATCGTTTGTTTTCTTTGCTGATGAATAAAAGGAGATCGTTGCTTTTCAACATCCTTCATCCACGCAGCGAGATCACTTGGTTCTACTCCAGAAATGCCTGTAAAGCTTGTCATCACTGCAAGTAAGAACAAAGCCGTCATGAACAATCGTTTCATCCATGTTTTCATCTTGAATTTGTCACTCCTCTACCCATCTATTTGTTTCCAAATCGAAGGGAAACTATGCGAAGGAGAAACAAAAACTCACTTGCCGGCAAACAAGTGAGTTAAAACATTTGATATCCTCTTTTTCTTAATGCATTAATGACAAAGCCAGATGAAATCGCGCCCACTAGACCACTCAATAAAATGATGATATCAGCTGCCGCAAGTGAAACGATGCGATCGCCGATTCCTGAGAAAGCTACCCCTGGCTCTCTTACATATGTGATCATTTTTTGATTATTGATGATGAAAAGGCATACAATTGGATATAAAATAGCCATAATCCAAGACATTCTAAGCAGCATATTTAATAAAAAGCCAATGCCAAAGAATAAAACAAAAAATAAAATCACTGAAATGATGACAACTGGTAAACTGATCACTTCATCTCCACCCCCAAATATCCCAACACTAGTTTAACTTGGAAATGGAGATGAAGTCAATCAATGGAAAATCTACTAGATCAATGCTTTTTCCCTGTCCCTTTACATTCTTCACATGTTTCCGAACCGCCGAGCAATAGCTGAAAATACCCTTTTCCAGAACAATAAGGACAGGTAAATTTCTTTTCCTTTGTTGCATTCATCTTACCACACCCCCCTTATCTAAATTTTCTGATAATTTACTATAACATACATGAACAAGTGAGAAAACCTTCAATATAAAAAAACGTGCATCACGAGGATACACGTTTCGGTTTCATTTTTAGAAGAATTTGAACTTCCCTTTTTTGAGGACAAGTCCTGGACCGCCAACCATGAATAAAGAACGGTTGTCGATGATTTTCTTCATTGCTGAAGCTTTTGTTCCTTGAAGCTTTTTACCAAACGCAACACCTACAGCGTCATGTTCACCAAGAGAAGCAACTGTTCCTTTGATGTCTGGCTTGAAGCTGACAAGCGTACCATTTTTCACAAGCGCTGCAAGGTTTTTCGCAACTGTTTCACCTTGTTGCATCGCAATTTGCGCTGTTGGTGGGTATGGACGGTTGATTTCTTCATTGATGATCAATGAACAGTCACCAATGATAAATACATCATCATGCTCTGGTACACGAAGATCTGGAGATACTTTTACGCGACCGCGCATGTTTTCAAATCCAGCTTCTTCAACGATTGGGTTCCCGCGAACACCTGCAGCCCAAACAACTGTCTCAGCTTTGATTTCTTCTGTATCATCGTCTTTTCCAACAATGATTCCTTCAGGTGTACATTCTTTGATCGCTGTACCGATTTTGAACTCAATCCCTTTACCTTGAAGGTAGTTCATCGCATAGTCGATCAATTCAGGATCGAATCCTGGTAGAGCTGTTGGTGCAGCTTCTACGCAGATAATGCGAACGTCTTTTTGATCGATATCATACTCTTTACAAAGCTCTGGCACACGGTTTCCAAGCTCACCAAGGAATTCAATTCCTGTGAAACCAGCACCGCCGACAACGATTGTCAAACGCTCTGGACGCTTTTCAGCTTCCGTATTATACGTGGCAAATTGAAGTTCGATGTGCTCACGAAGCTGACGAGCAGAGTTGATGTTAGAGATAGAGAATGCGTATTCTTTTAATCCTGCAATGCCGAATGTTTCAGGAACAGCACCTAACGCCACAACGAGGTAGTCGTAGGAAAGCTCTCCATCTGATGTCACAACTTTCTTCGCTTCCTTATCAATGCTTTCAACTGTAGCTTGTACAAAATTGACACGGGAACTGTTAATGACATCTTTAATTTGGTAACGACAACGATCATGATGAAGAGTACCTGCACTTGCTTCATGTAGCCATGTCGTTTCGTAATGATAATTATGTTTATTCACAAGAGTAATGTCCGCATCATTTGTGCCTAGCTGTTTTGTTAATCTTGTTACAGTCATTAATCCGCCATAACCTGCACCTAATACAACGATTTTCGGTTTATTCACTGGAATCACATCCACCTTTTTTAAATTTGCTGAAATGCGGATAAAGAATGACCTATCGTTATTCTCAACCGCTTTCCGGCATTTTATGAAATTAAAACAAAATAATGATTATGTGAAAATCTGAACTTTCACTTACAGAAAACGAAATCATTTGACCGTTTCCGACAAAAATTCATAAAAAATTAATATTTAGTTCCCTTAACAATAATAGCGAGTTCTGTTCCTTTTTTCAAGGCTTTAAAGTGAAATTCCTAAGGATAAACAGTCTTTCTTATTTTCCTTTTCGTTTCTAAGTCACTACATCAAAAAACGACAAGTTTTTCAAAACAGGTGAAACACTAAAATGTGGTATGATATGATATAGTGATAACAATTTTCATTTGGGAGGATTAAAGGAATGCAAGAAGATTCTAAGGTATATGACATTACCATTATCGGGGGCGGCCCAGTTGGTTTATTTACTGCTTTTTACGGAGGCATGAGACAGGCGAGTGTCAAAATCATCGAGAGCCTTCCTCAACTTGGCGGTCAACTATCCGCTCTTTACCCTGAAAAATATATTTATGATGTGGCAGGTTTCCCAAAAATACGTGCCCAAGAATTAGTTGATAACCTCAAAGAACAAATGGATAAATTTGATCAAACCATTTGCTTAGAACAAGCAGTTGAAACTGTTGAAAAGCAAGCAGACGGTATCTTTAAACTGGTCACAAATAAAGAAGTACATTATTCTAAAACGATCATTATTACAGCCGGAAACGGTGCATTCCAACCGAGAAAGCTAGAGCTCGACTCAGCCGAATCATTTGAAGGAAGCAACCTTCATTACTTCATCAATGACTTGAACCAGTTTGCAGGTAGACGTGTCGCTGTTCTTGGCGGCGGAGACTCTGCGGTAGACTGGGCACTGATGCTTGAGCCAATCGCAAAAGAAGTATCGATTATTCACCGCCGTGATAAATTCCGTGCACATGAGCACAGTGTCGAAAACTTGCACAACTCAAAAGTAAACGTCTTGACACCCTATGTGCCAACTGAGCTGATTGGTGAGGATCGCATTGAACAAATTGTGCTTGAAGAGGTCAAAGGCGACAAAAAGCAAGTGCTTGATGTGGATGATGTGATTGTCAATTTCGGTTTCGTTTCCTCACTAGGACCAATCAAACAATGGGGCCTTGAAATTGAAAAGAACTCCATCGTCGTCAAATCCACAATGGAAACAAATATTGAAGGCTTCTATGCGGCAGGAGACATCTGTACGTATGAAGGAAAAGTCAAATTGATCGCAAGCGGATTTGGTGAAGCACCTACTGCTGTGAACAACGCAAAAGCATACATGGACCCGAAAGCCCGTGTACAGCCTCTGCATTCCACAAGCTTATTTGAAAACAAATAAATCGCGTAATAAAAAAAGGAGTTCCATTCACGGAGCTCCTTTTTTTATTTATTTAAAAATCCCAATATAGGCATTCGCCATTCCAATGATCATCGCAGCAAGTAATACCACAACAATGCCTGCCACAACCAAAATGATCCGATCCTTCACACGTTCCTTCTTCGGAAGCGGCTTGTCTATCCCGCAAGATGGACACGTTTTGGCACGATATGGAATCAGTTCCTGACAGCTCCTGCAATTGATTTGTTCACTCAAAATTCAGCGACCTCTTTTCTGACAACAGTTTATGTTTGGTTCTCATGATACTCTTTTCAGATGGAAATAGCCATATGTGAGGGCAAGCTGTAACAAAATTGAGCGATTTACAAATTCATTCACAGGTAATGGAAACCATCAAGGTCTCATCTGTTCGACCGATATAGAGAAAGTGAAGTAGATCATAATGAAGGTTAGGTGGAAAGATGTTAAAGCGTTTCATCATTAGTTTGAGCTTGTTACTGATGATTGGCGGCTCAGTCGAACTATTTGCAAAAGACTATAACAAACATTATGCACGATTTGCCGCAGGAATGAATATCGATTTTGATCAATTAGAACCTTTTTTACAACATGTTTCTCATTCAATTTTAGATGTTGGTTTAAGTGAACAAGAAATCAACCAGATACTTGCCAAAGTGAGAAAAATGAATAAAAACAATGAAACGAAAAAAATCGGTACGTTTGATGTAATCTATCTTGGAAAACCAGCGAATATTAAAATTGAGATTGAAGTCCATGTGGAAGATGGTAATAAAGAAGTGGTGATTTATATGTTTACCAACCAAGAGTTAGTGGATGTATTGAATGTAGAACTGTTAAAAACAGAAGAAGAAGTTGTGGAGTAAGAGATGCTGATAGAGCGTCTCTTTTTTACTTCCTTCATCACCTTTCAAATATCTTATGGCTTTCTATTGACCCTCACGTTACGTCATCCTTTATAGTGGTCATTGAAGGAGGTGCAAGTGATCACGATGAAAGTAAAAGAAGTTGCACAATTGTTTGGTATTAGTATTCGTACACTTCATCATTACGACCAGATTGGATTGTTGATCCCAACAGAGGTCACGGACGCAGGTTATCGACTCTATTCCGAAGAAAACCTTGAAACGCTACAGCAAATATTATTTTTCAGAGAACTTGGCTTTACTTTAAAGGACATAAAAGAAATAATGAACAATCCTTCTTTTGATAAACAAGAAGCATTTATTTTACAACGAAAAATGTTAATAGAGAAACGAAACAAACTCGATCAAATGATTGAAAATATGGATAGGACATTAAAACATCTCAAGGGAGACATTCACATGACAAACAAAGAGAGGTTTGAGGGAATGAACATCAAATTTAACCAATATGAAGAAGAAGCGCGTCGCCGTTGGGGAAACAAACCGATAGATGACGCAAACACAAAGCTAAATACATTGTCCAAAGAGGAACAAGTTGATTTATCAAATAGATGGGATCAAATTTTTCAGCAACTAGCAACCCTTCGCCATCACTCACCTCAATCCAAAGAAGTACAAGACGCGATCAAAGAATGGTATGACTTTTTGAACGAACACTTTACGCAGTATTCACTTGAAGCATTTCACGGATTAGGTCAACTCTATATTCAAGACGAACGATTTACAAAAAATATTGATCAATATGGCGAGGGCTTGGCGTCATTCATGAGTGATGCGATGAAGGTTTTTGCTGAACAACATTAATGAGGATACAAGAATGGAAATTACAATCTAATTTTCAAAAACCCCATCACTATAGATATCATTGAATTATATAGAGATATTTTGTAGGAATTTGACACTTTTTTAAAGCAATAAAAAAACCTCCACGAATAGATCATTCATGGAGGTTCATTATATTAGACGATCTTTCTTAACACTCTTCCGGCGTACCGGTATTTGAGGCCGTTCTAAAAGAAGAACCACAACCACATGACGCAATCGCATTTGGGTTATCGATCGTAAAACCGCCGCCCATGAGTGATTGTTTGAAATCGATGATGGTTCCGTTCATGATATCAAGGCTTTCGGAGTCGACAAGAACCTTTATGCCGTGCTGTTCAAATTGTTTATCTTTCTCCGCTACTTCATGGTCAAAGCCCATGCCGTATGAAAGACCGCTACAACCGCCGCCTTTTACGCCTACGCGAAGGAACGCATTTTCTTCTTCATGTTCTTTCATCATATCTTTAATCTGCAACGCAGCCGCTTCTGTAATGGTTACTGGTGTACTCATGATCATCCCTCCTTTTGACTGGATGTTTCTTTTTCAATTATAAACGTGATGTTGCCTTTTCTCAAATAAATGGTTTACAAGTAAAATTGGCCGTCACAAATCGTTTCTGCGGGTCCTGTCATTAGCACATGGTCATTGTCTTTCCAGCGAATGATAAGGTCACCACCTGCCAAGTGAACCGTCATGTCCGTCTCTTTTTTCGCGTGCCCATTCACAATTGTTGATACGGCCGCCGCACAAGCACCTGTCCCGCATGCTTGTGTAATCCCTGAACCTCTTTCCCACACACGGAAATGCAGCTCAGTTTCGCTCACAATTTCTACAAATTCCACATTCACACCTTCCGGGAATGTCTCGTGCTTTTCAATGACCGGACCAAGAGAATGAAGGGGTGCTTTTTCAATCTCTTCTATATAGAAAACAATATGGGGATTTCCCATTGAAACAGCTGTACCATTCAAGGTTGCCGCACCAAAATCAAGCGTTTCATTGATGGTCGTGCTGTCTGGATTACCTAGCATCGGCATCGCCCTTTTTTCAAAACGAGGTTTTCCCATATCAACCGTAACTGAGTTTACCTGACCTTGCTCTACGTGAACAGTGGCTTCCACAAGTCCTGATAATGTTTCAATCTGAAATGTTGTGTCTGTGACTATCTTATGCTCATAGACGTATTTGGCAACACAACGAAGGCCGTTGCCACAGTTTTTCCCTTCAGAGCCATCATTGTTGAAGATACGCATTTTAACAGGGGCAACCTCTGATGGACAAATGAGGATCATCCCGTCAGAACCGATTCCTGTATAGACGGAAGACACGCGTATGGCAATCTCGGAAAGCTCCTCTTCTGGTAGTTGTTCCTCGATCTGATTGACGTAAATATAATTATTCCCTAGACCGTGCATTTTCGTGAATTGAAATGATGTCATGAAAGTCCTCCAAAAAAATTGTTTCTTTATAGTATAAAAGGAGTTCATTCAGGAGACAATCTTATCATCCCCCGTTTTTCATACATAGAAGCTCTTTGCTGCCATGGCAAAGGGCTTTTATAACGAATAAACCTCTTTTTCCACTTCGTTATGATCCCTTTTGATAACATTTTATTAGCATAACATATTGAATGCGCTTTCTATTAAATCTCCTTAAAAATGGAAGGTTCAAATATAAAAAAATGCACCTCTTGACCCATGTGGTGCATTTAAAACATGTCATTTTCCTCTATGAAAGCATATATTCTTTCGACTAACTGCTCTGCATTTTCTCCTGAGACAAATTCTCCATTCACCAGTGCAAATGGCGAGTCCATGCATCGACCGCAGTAGCTTAAACAGCCGTATTCCATTACATCTAGGTTTGGATCCTTTTCTAGCTTCTCTTTCGCTTCTTGTGACCCTTGTGCAAGATTACTTACACAAAATTCGATCAGTGGAAACACTGTGCATCACCTCACATTGCCTTTACATCCTACCGAAATTCCTTCCATTAGTCAAAAATTGAGCTCCTCTTAAATCATTACGCCTATTACCCGTAAAATGTTTTACTATTTAGGACGAAATAATGAATGTGTAGGTTATTTTGAAACAATTATTGTGGTTTCACAGTAAATTCGATATAATTTTATTTGGTATTTTAACTTAAAGTTTTTTAGTATAAGTGTTTTTCAATGTCTAGGGGGAAAAGGAGAATCGTCATGAAAAATTTAGTCTTGATCGGCGGAGGTTACGGGAATATGCGGGTTCTCCACCGCTTATTGCCAAATCAATTACCTGATGATGTCACTATCACATTAATTGATCGAAATCCTTACCACTGTTTAAAAACAGAATATTATGCACTTGCTGCTGGAACGATCTCTGATCAACACATTCGAGTATCTTTTCCAGAGCATCCGAAGCTGGATATTCAATACGGGGAAGTAAAAAAAATTGATATTGAAAACAAACAGATCTTATTTAGCGACCGTGAACCCATACCATATGATGATACGGTGATTGGACTCGGCTGTGAGGACAAGTATCACAATGTCCCAGGTGCGAAAGAACATACATACAGTATTCAAACCATTGATCAGTCGAGGCATGCGTATAACAAATTAAACAATTTGAGCGCAGGCGCAACGGTTGGCATTGTCGGTGCTGGACTAAGCGGGGTAGAGCTAGCCAGTGAATTGCGTGAAAGCAGAGCTGATCTCAACATTATTCTTTTCGACCGAGGAGAACTCATCCTATCAAGCTTTCCAAATAGATTGAGCTTATATGTTCAGAAGTGGTTTGAAGAAAATGACGTGCACATTATCAACCGTGCCAATATTACGAAGGTGGAAGAAGGCATGGTTTACAATCACGATGATGGAATTGAAGCAGATGCGATTGTTTGGACGGCTGGCATTCAGCCTAGTCAAGTGGTCCGAGACATGCCGGTTGAAAAAGACGCACACGGTCGCGTCATATTGACGCCTCATCACAATCTTCCTGGGGATGAACATGTGTATGTTGTCGGTGATTGTGCAAGTCTTCCACATGCACCAAGTGCACAGCTTGCTGAAGCACAGGCAGAACAAATTGTTCAATCCTTACAAAAGCGTTGGAAAAACGAGCCCCTCCCTGAAGCTTATCCCCAGTTTAAATTAAAGGGTGTATTAGGTTCTTTAGGGAAAAAAGCTGGGTTTGGCTTAGTGGCTGACCGTCCGCTTGTAGGTCGTGTTCCTAGAATACTAAAGTCTGGACTCCTTTGGATGTACAAGCATCACAATGGCTAACAACATGATATGATTTTTTTCTCAAAGCTCCTTTCATCATAAAGGAGCTATTTTCTATGAAACGGCATGTGTAGGTGAGTTTGCCCATTTGATTGGAGCAAGGGCAAGGATGCAGTCTTTACGAAATGTTCTGATGGTCTTCTTCGATAAGCAATACGCTTGTATGAGCTGTTCAGATTGACGATGCACAATGATTTTCCGCTTCGAACATTCGCCATTTTTCTTCATATAAATCATATCAATCGGTATTTGCTGATCAAGAGATTGTTTCAGTAAATAATTCATGTTGCACACGCTCCTTTTACTCTATTATAAACGAACAAACGTTCCTATTCAAGTTATAAAGGAACGTTTGTTCGTTTTGTTTTCAAAAAAAGAACAGCTTATGCGCCGCTCTCTTTGTAACCGTATTTCTCCATTTCTTGATAAATGTCTTTTAATTTCGGGTTACCTTCTCCTACGATTTGATCCCCCACAAGGACAAGCGGATAAAAGAATTCATCTTCAAGAATTCGTTCAGCCAAATCTTTTTGACGTTCATTTTCCGGCGGATTCTCAATATCAATATATGTGATGCGAAACGGTTGATTCGGATATTTTCGTGTTAACGCAGCTTCAAGCCATTCATAAGTATCTTTTGAAGAAGGCAAATTCACACAACTGGCACACAAAACATTTCTTCCATATACAAAAAGGTCAACGGTTTGATTCATTTGACAAGCCCCCTGTTCTTTCTTTATTTTAGCTGAATTTTCTGTATGAAAAAAGTCAAAATCACTTTTTGTTTCAATATGAGAATGTGCTATAATGAGAAGGAAACTTTGAAACCAATCAATAGATTTTTATCGTCCAGATGAATATAATGGTGATATGTTGTGAAAGGAGCGATTATATCTAATGACTGAAGTCGAAATGAAAGACCAAGTACAAGAAGTGCTGGATAAACTTCGTCCATTTCTATTACGTGATGGTGGAGACTGTGAGCTTGTAGACATTGAAGATGGCATTGTGAAATTACGTCTTCTCGGTGCATGCGGTAGCTGCCCAAGTTCAACCATTACACTAAAAGCCGGTATTGAACGTGCATTATTAGAAGAAGTACCTGGCGTTGTAGAAGTTGAACAGGTTTTCTAATTCATATAGAAACAAAAACGACCCTCAAGTGGTCGTTTTTTATTTGGATAGCTTTTCTTTAAACCAATCATTGATAAAGCCCAACCTTTGAATTCTCTGCGCGGGATGTCCACTTCTGGATAAGTCATGAGATGCTTTCGGGAATTTGACTAGCCTTGTGTCTTTCCCAAGCTCCTTCAACGCCACAAAAAGCTGCTCTCCTTGGTCGACCGGACAGCGGTAATCTTCATCACTGTGCAAGATGAGAAGCGGTGTGTTCACCTGTTTCACATACTTTAACGGCGAACGATCCCATAGCTTATCAACCGAATCATAAATATCTCCATCCATCTGCCATCTTGTGAAGTAATAGCCAATATCACTGATCCCATAAAAGCTGATCCAATTCGAGATGGATCGTTGCGTAACGGCTGCCTGAAAGCGATCGGTTTGGCCGACAATCCAGTTCGTCATAAATCCGCCATAACTTCCGCCTGTCACGCCAAGTCTTGTTTCATCAAGAAAATCATAGGTTGCTAACACATGGTCAACCGCTCCCATGACATCTTCATAATCGACGTCACCATAGCTTCCTCTCACACGATCCGTAAACATTTGTCCATATCCATGACTGCCATGAGGGTTGACGTACACAACTGCGTATCCTTCAGAAGCCAGCATCTGAAATTCATGAAAATATGTATGCCCATACATCACATGCGGTCCGCCATGCACTTCTAGAATAAGGGGATACTTCTTCCCTTCTTCCATTTGCGAGGGTTTCATTAGCCAACCGTGTACACTGTCTCCCTCTTTCGACTGAAAAGAAATGGGCTCTGGTAGCGATAATGCATGTTCGTTTACATAGTCCTCATGTACAAAAGTCAGTTGCTTTAATGTTGATTCTCCTAATGTTAGCTCATACAGCTCACTTGGAGAGACTGGTGACAACCGGCTAATCAAACATTTTGATTCATTTGGGTGAAGGCTAAAGTTCGTGATATGCTCCGCCTCCATACGTACCGGATAGGCTAAACCGTCAATAGAGAAATAATAGATCCCTGTACTTCCTTGATCTGAGACAAGGGCGTAAAATCCCTGACTATCCTTTGTCCACTGTGGCTGCTGAGGTACATCCCCTATCACACTATCCCCTGCCATACAGCTACCAACATACATATCTAGCATTTCAGATAGATGAAAGATCTTTTCTTCCTTGAGATCATAAAGCCATAAAGTTGGCAAAGTGGCATTTTGGAATTCTCGCTCATGCCCAATGTAGACAAGCTTCTCTCCATTCGGAGAAAAAGAAACAGTCGAGTAAGCGCCAGTCGATTGTGTAATGGTGTTCGTTGTACCATCCTCTAATGAAAGAAGACACACGTCACTGATGTAAGGCGTCTGGGTATTTGTTTGAATGTACGCTAGCCATTTCCCGCATGGAGAAATCGTGTGATTCAGATGATTGATCTGGTCTTGTTGGTTTGTGACTAGCTCCACCTCTCCTGAAGACACATTAACCTTTACGATTTGCGTCAACCGTCCTTCTAAAAATCCTTTTCCATCTGCCTTATAGGTCAGTTCATCATAGATTGCCGGTGCAAAATCATCTCGCTCCTGCTTTTTCTCATCATGAATGGACTCTGTTTTTTTCAAAGAAACAGACGCGTAAATAAAATGGCCATCCGGAGAAAATATAGGGCTGGATACCCCATATGGAATGTTCGTTAACGTCTTGAACCCGCCTCCTTGACTCTGAATGATGGCAAGCTGAGGCACTCCCTTTGGTTTTTGTATCACAAATGCAAGCTGCTTGCTATCATTTGACCAAACTGGCTGGTGATGTTTCCCGTCATCAAATGTCCATTGATGGGTTTCCTCTGCTTCTTCATCTCGTACCCATAATTGGATATTGTAATCATCTTGTTGTTCATTCACTTTGACCTTTGTATAGACTGCCTTCTTCCCATCTGGTGAGTATACCGGATGAGTCAATGAGACAAGCTTTGATACATCTTCTGCGACAACAGGCTTCTTCATGAATGTCCCTCCCTTTTATTCATAAAAATTATTTCGATGCTCTAAATAACAATCCCTGCTTCTCTTCTTGAAAAAATCATAAAAAAAGAACGTGCGTTCATGCCACACGTTCTAAGAATGATGTTCAACGACGACACCGTCTTCTGGTACCGTCAATAGGTCTACTTCACAATGCGGGAAATTTTGAGCGAGCTGCTCTTTTAAAGCTTCTCCCTTTCCCTTTTCAATTAACGTAAGAATTGTTGGCCCTGCACCGCTTAAAGCTGTTCCATATGCTCCTTTTAATGAAGCGACATGTTCGACCTTCGACAGCTCTGGTACAAGCATGGTGCGGTAAGGCTGATGAAATAAATCTTTATTCATCATCTCACCTACAAGCGGCCAATTCTGCGTCATGATGGCAGCCACAAGAACATTGCTTACTGCGCTGGCTTTCACTGCGTGTTGGTGAGATACATGTTTCGGCAACACATCACGGGCATCTTTTGTTAATACTTCATAAAAAGGAACCACGACCACAACATCAACGTCCACTTGTTTGACTTTGACAGCATGCGTCTTGTCTTCTTCATGAAGACCGATGAGTAAGCCACCAAATAAAGAGGCACCTGCATTGTCAGGATGTCCCTCTATCTCGCTTGCATAGAACAGTTTTTGTTCGTCTGACATATTCAGACCGAGCAACTGATTGGCAAGCTCTATCGCCGCGACAATAGCAGCAGCACTACTTCCTAATCCTCGTGCTAAAGGAATATCACTCCACACTTTGACATGAACAGGCGGGAGTGTTTTTCCAAAGTCATCAGCGACCTTTTTGGCTGTTTGATAAATCAGATTGTCGGTGCCAGTCGGTGTATCTGACACGACATCTGATTCTGCTTCGAACAGCCAGCTATCATGCTGATAGACTGATAGCTTCAGATAACGGCTAAGTGCCATTCCAACTGAATCAAAGCCTGGTCCTAAGTTGGCAGTGCTTCCCGGTACTGTGATTGAAAAAAGCATGGAGGCTTTGCTCATACGCGTGCAGCCTTTTCTAAATGTGCAAGGATTTGATCTTCATCTGCATCGAGCGTGACCGGTTTGATTTGTGAAATATCGATGGCTGTATTTGGATCCTTCAATCCATTTCCTGTCAAAATCGCCACCACTTTGCTGCCTGGTTTGATTTCTCCCGTTTTCACTTGCTTCAAGACACCCGCAATAGACGCACATGAGCCTGGCTCTGCGAACACGCCTTCTTCACGCGCGATCAATTGATATGCATGAAGAATTTCTTCATCTGTGACTTCATCAATTTTCCCATTTGATTCATCTGCGGCTTGAACTGCCTGCTTCCAGCTTGCTGGATTCCCAATACGAATCGCCGTTGCCACTGTTTCTGGCTGTTCAATGACTTCATTTCGAACGATGGCTGCTGCACCTTCTGCTTCAAAACCACGCACGATAGGGAGGCCCGTTCCTTTTCGCTCATTGTATTCCTTAAAGCCTTTCCAGTATGCAGTAATATTCCCTGCATTTCCAACAGGAATCGCGAGTACATCTGGTGCAGATCCAAGTTGCTCACAAATTTCAAATGCCGCCGTCTTTTGCCCTTCAATGCGATATGGGTTCACTGAGTTTACAAGGGCAATCGGTGCTTTTTCGCAAATGCTGCGAACAATCTTCAAGGCATCATCAAAGTTCCCATCAATGGCAATGATTTCGGCTCCATACATCACTGCCTGCGCCAGCTTACCGAAGGCAATTTTTCCATCAGGAATAATGACGATACACTTCATATCCGCACGAGCCGCATAAGCAGCTGCTGCAGCTGACGTATTTCCCGTAGAAGCACACATGATGGTGTCATTGCCTTCCTCTTTTGCCTTGGCGACTGCCATGACCATGCCTCGATCTTTAAAAGAACCAGTTGGGTTCACACCTTCTGTTTTCACATGAAGCTCAATTCCTAGCTTTTCAGAAAGCTTGGCGAGATGAATAAGAGGTGTATTCCCTTCATTTAATGTTAGTTTTGGTGTATTTTCATTTACTGGTAAAAATTCTTGAAATTCCTCAATGAGTCCATTCCACTTCATCAGCTTAAACCGTTCCCTTCTACTCGATACGTACTTTTCACTTGAACCACGACGTCGAGATCGTTTAATTTTTGCAGGATATTTGAAAAATCTTCTTCAGATGTTTGATGTGTAATAATGACAATCTCCGCAAGCTCATCATGCCCTTTCACTGGAAGCTGAAGAATCTTCTCAAAGCTGATGCCTCGTTCAGAGAATATAGATGTAATGCGGGAGAATGCGCCTACCTGATCTCTCACATGAATTCTCAGGAATTGTTGCGCGAAAACTTCGGACGGTGACTTGATTTTCTTCTCAAATTGCGGTGAGATAAAGCCACTTCCATTCACGCCAAGTCGCATGTTTTTCATAACGGCCACTAAGTCAGACACAACAGCCGTTGCCGTTGGCAGACTTCCTGCTCCAGGTCCGTAAAACATCGTTTCCCCAACAGCACTGCCATAGACATAGACCGCGTTGTATTCATTGCTGACCGAGGATAGCGGGTGTTGATCAGGCAACAAGGTTGGTTGGACACTGACTTCCACTTTCTCCCCGTCTCTTTGGGCGATCCCAATCAGCTTCATTGTATAGCCAAATCGCTTACTGAAGTTGATATCCTCATCAGAAATATCAGAGATTCCCTTGACCTTTACATCTTCTAAATCAACATTCATTGAAAATCCTAGTCTCGCAAGGATCGCCATTTTCCTTGCCGCATCTAGCCCTTCTACATCAGCAGTCGGATCTGCTTCCGCAAAGCCTAGATCTTGCGCTTCCTTTAAAACATCTTCATATGCGCTTTTATCGTCATTCATTTTCGTTAAGATAAAATTGGTTGTGCCGTTTACGATGCCCATCATCTTCGTGATACGATCAGAAGCCAATCCTTCTTCTAATGTACGCAGGATTGGAATCCCCCCAGCGACACTTGCTTCATAATAAAGATCACAACCATTTTCTTTTGCGATATATAAAAGTTCCGTACCATACAGTGCCATTAAATCTTTATTTGCTGTGATGACGTGTTTCTTTTCGTTTAACGCATCAATTAAATATTGTCTTGTCTCCTCAACGCCGCCCATCACTTCAATAATGACGTCGACCTCAGGATCTTTAATCACATCGTATACTTCAGTTGTGAAGACCTCTCTTGCCACATCCACGTCTCTTTTTTTGTCGGGATTGCTCACAAGCACTTTTTGTATTAATACCGGACAGCCGATCTGGTGCATTAATTTATCCTGATGGTCTTGAATAATCTTAACGACACCGCTTCCCACTGTTCCTAATCCTAGTAGTCCAACACGAATTGCCTTCACCTGAAATTCCACCTTTCTCCATAAATGTCCTCTCTAAAAGGACATTTGTTAACCTTACACAGACATTCAATGTACACACATTATAAAGGTGTATCCTCATTTTGACAAGAGAATTAAACATAAGAATATCATCATGAAACCGCTTAACATCTATTTATATCAAGATTCTATATTTTCAAAATATTTTTATCGAGAAAGCTCCCGAATGTCGGAAGCTTTTCTTTAGACGTGAACTGGCGTTTTAGCTTGTTGACCATTTAACACAAGGGCGATATTTTCAGCGCAAAGATGCATCATCGTTTTTCTCGTTTCGACACTTGCGCTTCCGATATGAGGAAGAACAGTCACATTGCTTAATGTCGTTAACGGGTGAGACGGACTGACAGGTTCGTGACGAAAGACATCTAAACCTGCTCCCGCAATTTTCCCTGTTGTGACAGCGGTATATAAGGCATCCTCATCTACGGTTTGTCCTCTTGAGACGTTGATAAAATAAGCTGTATGTTTCATCTGATCAAATGCTTTGTCATTAAACATCTCCTTCGTCTCTTCAGTTAATGGGGTGAGACAGACAACGAAATCAGATGCTGTTAGCAATTCATCAAAGGACGCATAGGTCACACCTAACGCTGCTTCGACCTCCGGTTTTCTTGAACGGTTATGGTAAAGCACGTTCATATCAAAGCCCGTTGCACGCTTGGCAAGGGCTGTTCCAATACTCCCCATTCCAACAATACCAAGCGTTTTGTGATGAACATCAGCTCCAGCAAGAAGGAGCGGTCCCCAGCCTGTCCATTTTCCTTCCTTAATCCAGTCACTCGCTTCAACAATCCTTCTAGCCGATGCCATCAAAAGGGCAAAAGCCAAATCAGCCGTTGAATCTGTCAAAACGTCTGGTGTGTTACATACTTGCACACCGTGTTTATTAGCTGCTTGGAGATCAATATTGTCATAGCCAACTGCAAGGTTCGCCACCACTTTTAAGTTCGGTGCATTTGATAAAAGCGCCTCATCCACTTGATCTGACAACATGGTCAAAAGCCCATCAGCTTTTGCCGCTTGTTTTTCCAACTCTTCTCTTGAACATGGCATCTCTTCGTGCGGCCACATCTCAATATGAGCGACTTCTTTTAATGGTGTAAGTGATGTTTCATCTAGCTTTCGTGTGATGTATACATATGGTTTCGTCAAGAAGAACACTCCTTATATCAATTTATTTAAGCATAACGAAAAACGCCTCAATAGAAAAGAGACGTTTCATCTGATTCACAGAATCTTCAAATCACCCGTTTGTTGAATCCACCCAATGGCAGGAATTAGAGTTCCACCGCTCCGCGTAGCACTCATTTCTTGAAATACCTTCAGGAAAAATTCATAGCGGTTGGCATCATTTAAGACGTAATCTAATCGCTCTTCATAATACGTTTTGTCATTTTCACCTGACATATAGTAACCTTCCACAATTTCGAAATAGTGCAGTGGAAACAAAAGACGGCTATATAAAAGACGCTTTGAAAAGGATGAGAGTGGTGTGACTTGTTCGTATTGTTGTAAAAAAGAAAACCCTTCTTCCATTAAATCTTCTTTATGCTGTACAAAGGTTTCTCTTAAGTATTCCGCCATATCTCTTGTCGGATGGTCGAAGACCCAGTCGATGGGTAAACGAAGGGGCTGCATATGTGGCCATGTCTTTCTTGAAAAGCGTTGATGGCAAACCGTACCTGAGTCACATTCCATCGGTTCATCGTCAAGTTCTGTGTCCACTAAATATTGAATAGCGTTTTCCGTTAGCCCTAGATAATAAGGAAAAGATTCAATAAACTTCTGTTCAAATGGTTCAAGTGGCTTGTGATGCATTTGTTGCATCCAAAAACCTTCAAGCTGATCTAATCGTTTTGCCCATAGTTCCTTCCACACGCCTACCCTCTTTGTTTCAGATACCTCATAAGGAAACCCTCTTCCCCTTTTATGAAAAGCTGCTAGCTCTGACGCATGTTGAAATGATCGGCTTGTGATAGGGGGTGCTGCCTTTAAAAGAGCATATCGCTCCTTTCCATGGGTAAAGATTGGCTTTTCTTCATTCGTTAATTCAAACACTGCGACGTATGGGTCACCGTCATTCAGTAAATACTGACTGATATGATAAAGTTCCGTGATTTCTTCTTCTCGCAAGTGAGACACAGGAACAATAAGGAACAGACCGTTGGCCGTTTGGAAGCTTTGATAGTTGCCATATGACATAAACTGACGAACATCAATACCAAATGTGTGATAAATGGTTTCTTTCATTCTTTTTCACCTGCGTTCATCTAATGCATCTCTTATCATATCGTAGTCGCAGGTTGAACGAATTATGAATACTATTTACTATCCGGTGCTTTTTACACGTTGTGGACAAATTACGAGAATTGGGTGAGGAAAATGCCACATCATCATGAGATGAACGAAGTAGAACAAACAGCAAGACGCCGTTTACAAGAGCGAGGCGTAACCATTCAAGATATAGCAGACCTTGTCTACTTTTTACAGGAGAGGTATCATCCTGGGTTAGACATGACAAAATGCATCCACAATGTGGAGCGTGTTATCGCAAAACGTGAAGTGCAAAATGCAATTTTGACTGGTATTGAATTAGATGTCTTAACCGAACAAAAGAAGCTGACTGAGCCGCTCCAAACCATCCTTGCAACAGACGAAAGCCTTTATGGAGTAGATGAAATCTTATCTTTTGCCATTGTGAATATTTATGGATCGATTGGCTTTACGAATTACGGATATATCGATAAAGAAAAACCAGGAATCCTCGGAAAACTAAACGATAAATCCACAGGCGCATGTCATACCTTTTTAGATGACATTGTCGGTGCAATCGCTGCGGCAGCTTCAAGTAGGCTGGCACACAGTGCGAGAAATGTGGAATAAAACAAAAAGAAGACGTGTGCGTGATGCACGTCTTCTTTTTTTATGATAATCGCTTGGTCCAATCTGATAGCGAGTCAATCACATACGTTGGCTGTCGATCATATTTCTGAAGCAACTCTTTTGTGGTTACACCTGTATGAACAAGCAATGTATCCATTCCTGCATTCATGCCTGCCATGATATCTGTATCGTAGTTGTCACCCACCATGAGCGTTTCAGATACATCTGTCCCAAGCACACGCATCGCTTGTTCCATGATGATAGACTCTGGCTTTCCAATAAAAGTCGGCTGTACTGTCGTCGTCACGGTCAACACTGACGTTAACGAGCCGTTCCCTGGTAACAGCCCTCTTTCTGTCGGAATGGCAATATCGCCATTCGTTGATACAAATTGTGCACCTGAACGTATGGCAATTGCGCCTATCGCCAACTTTTCATATGAAATGTCTCGATCGATTCCAACAACAACGAAATCGGCATCTTCTTGCCCAAACGCGAGTCCTTTTTCTTCAATGGCTTTCTTAATTCCTTCTTCCCCAATGACATAGACAGAGGCATCTTTCTTTTGTTCTGCAATATAGTTCGCCGTTGCCATACTCGTTGTAAAAACTTGTTCCTCTGTCGCTGGAATATCAAAAGAAACAAGCTTCTCCGCTACCTGCTTTGGGGTGCGTGATGAGTTGTTTGTAACAAATAAATATGGAATCTGACGTTCATTTAACGTTTGAACAAACGCTACAGCTTCTTCGATCTTTTCTGTTCCTTTGTACATTGTACCGTCTAAATCAATTAAATAGCCTTTGTATTTCATGATGTCTCACAACTCCATTGTTTATTTAAATGCTGATACGGGCCCTAGCTCCTGCTCCAAATACGTCCGAATTCGCATTGGAAACACTTGAAGCGCTTTTTCTACCTCGCTAATCACCTGCAATAGGTCGCGGTGAGCCACTTCCTGATATTGCTGAACAAGTGTTTTGCGGCATGAGACAAGCTTTTTGAGCTGGCTGCCTTCCTCGGTTGGTACGACCTTTTCGTCAACAAGAATATCCATAATGTCATCATAGCTTCCCGGATCTCGCATAATAAAGCCGTCAATCATGTCATTCCCTGTATCGAGAATACATTCGACAAGCAAGTGAACGATTCGTTCCAATGCTTTTTTTTCGATTGGACTTGTCCAGTTTTGATGTCGACGCATCAATTCAAATTGCTCCTCGAAAAAACGTAATGTTTCTTCTATTTTATTTCTGTCTACGAAATACATCATGACGCTCCCCTTTGCGTTATTTTCTGATTCGTTTTAAGACAAAATAGGCACAGCCAAAATTGCAGTACTCATAAATATATTCGTCGAGTGTGCTAATTTTTGTATCAAATGTGGCCTTTTGGTTTTGGTCATCAAAGAACCCCTTTAACCTTAGCTGATTATAACCCCAATCGCCCACAATATAATCGTACTTATTTAAAATATCGGAGTACCTTGCTTTAAACGCTTCCTCATTAAAACCGTCTTTGATATCTCTTACAAGATCAAAGGTTGCATTCTGAATGACGATCATCTTCTCACCTCTTTTTAAACGATCCACCTTTAATGATAATTCATTGGAAGAACTCCATCAATTGCTAAAGCATGTTTTTTCAATTTTAGCCGAAGCTAAAGAAAAAAGGAGGTCCTATTTAATATGAAACGACTGACGGCCAGCATTCTCCTCTGCATCCTTTTAGGCGGATGCGGATTTCAATCAGGGATGAACCGACAAGTGGATGAAGACTCTTCAAGTAAAACCATCCGGTTGTCTGATCGTCATGAAGGAAATCAATCCAATATGCCAGAAGCAGATACAAATAGAGCAGGATATGTTCGATACCAACGGCAGCAAATAACAGATCAGAAAGAAAAAACACCTACTTTAAATCGTGAGCACCTTGCCCATGTCATTACAAGTTTAGCTGTGCAGCTGCCAAATATAAAAGATGCAGCGACACTGATCACAGATGAGGATGCACTGATTGTGTATCGAACAGGTAACAAAAACCGAGATGAATCAGCCGATCAAGTGAAGAAAACAGCGGTTTCTGTTCTCCCTCGTTATTATCATGTATACGTCTCTGATAACCCAGAACACTTTCAATCCATTGCCAATTTTTCACGTCTTCAAACCAATTCACGTGATTTTGATCAAATTTTAAGCAAAACGATTCAACAAATGAAATATTCACCTCAAGGCGGGGATATTTCTCAACAAGAAAATGAAAACGGAATGACGAATGCTGATCGATCCATGCGATGAATCGCCTCAATATGAATGAGAAAAAACGCCAGAGCACTCTGGCGTTTTCATTGTTATGCTTGCGCCTGATTTTTGCTTCACGAAACAACTTATTAATAATACCCTTTACCTACAACAGATTTGCCATCTTCATCTAAGTAAACAACTAACTCACCATGCTCTTTTGTATTTGTATCGTTAAAAATGACAGAATAAACACTTTCGCCTCGATAAGATGACTCTAACTTCTCTTTCATTTCATTCGTCACTTTCACCTTTTCAACTTTCGAATCTTTTGGAGACACCTCAATTAACTTTTGTTCATCCGTTGTCAAAGATTGATAAGCAATCATTTCTTTAGTACTCTTGTCTTCCCCTTTAAAAGAAGAACAGCCAGAAATACTGAATACAATGGTAATTAAAAATAATACCAATCGTTTTTTCAACATAAAAACTCCTATCGGCTTCATATTTCGCCTTATCCATCTCAAAAATATCCAGAGTCACCTTGACGAATTTTAATCGGTTCAGAATATGAACACGAGAAAAAACGCCAGAGCACTCTGGCGTTTTCATTGTTATGCTTGCGCTTGACGTTTCTTTGACGCTTCATTTACTTGCTCGTCTGCATGGTAGGAAGAACGGACAAGCGGTCCAGCTTCACAGTGGCTAAAGCCTTTTGACATTGCAATTTCCTTTAGCTCTGCGAACTCATCTGGATGGTAGTATTTTTGAACTTTCAAATGCTTCTTCGAAGGCTGTAAATACTGACCAATCGCCATGATATCAACGTTATTGGCGAGTAGATCATCCATGACCTCAATGATTTCTTCTTTCGTTTCACCGAGTCCAATCATAATGCTTGATTTCGTTGGGATATCGGGTTGCATTTCTTTGGCACGTCGTAAGAATTCTAATGAACGATCATATGTCGCACGTGCACGAACTCTTGGTGTTAATCTACGCACTGTTTCAATATTGTGATTTAAAATGTCAGGGCGTGTATCCATTAATGTTTTCAAATTATCGTAATTGCCACCCATGTCTGAAGGGAGAACTTCAATTGTCGTGAATGGACTTTTTCTGCGAATAGCGCGAACGGTTTCAGCAAAAACCCCTGCTCCACCATCCTTTTGATCATCCCTTGCAACCGCTGTGATAACGGCGTGTTTAAGGTTCATCAAAGCAACTGAATCTGCAACTCGTTCTGGTTCTTGCAAATCAAGCTCAGTCGGAAGTCCAGTTTTCACTGCACAGAAACGACATGCGCGCGTACAAACAGATCCAAGAATCATAAATGTAGCAGTTCTTCTGACTGCCCAGCATTCGTGAATATTCGGACACTTCGCTTCCTCACAAACGGTATGCAGGTTGTTTTCCCGCATCATTTTTTTTAGGCCGGTATAGTTTTCATTCGTATTCAGCTTAATTTTAAGCCAGTCCGGTTTTCTAACGTGCTCTTCCTTCTTTGCCAATTCCATCATCTCCATATGAATTCATTAAAGGTGCATATACAAAAAAACTTCCTGCGATATACGATGGATGCAACAGTCGTTGCAAAAAATTGAATTTTCGGCCTAAAGCCTTTTCTTTAGACACTTTAACATAGTACAGATTCAACAACAAGGGAGTGAGTAGGAAAAATACCCAAAATACCATCTAAACGCATAGAGAAAATTACTAACATTTTCATCTTATGAAATGAAGTGTACAACCCACACTAATTGGTAGAGGTTGATGTAGGAAGAAAGGAGATGGATGTTTGTGAAAGTGGTATTAGCCATCATGATTGCACTCTCTATGGTACATATACCTGTTCATGCAAAAACAAACAATCAAACAGATGTATTGAAACAGCGTATGGCATTATATGAAAAAGTCGCGATCACCACACAAATCCCGTGGTACGTCCTTGCAGCTGTTGATCAATATGAACAAAATATACGAAAAAGCAGAAAGGATTTACCAAAACAAAAAGGGGTTATAGGCATCTACATTCCCCGGGAAATGTGGATCGGTCCTGAGAACCCGAATCAGCAGGATACATCTCCCCTAAGCATCAAAGTATTTGACGGTATTGGACTGGATGGAGATGGGGATGGCAAGGCGGAAAGTGATAACGATGAAGATGTTCTTTTCACATTTGCACAATATTTACTTCTCTACGGTAGCGGGATGGATCAATTAAAAATTGCGCTATGGGACTATTATGGACGAGATCAAACCGTTGGGATTATTTCATCCTTTATGAAGTTATTTAAACACTACGGCCATCTTGATCTCGGTCAGCATGCATTCCCTCTACCAGTAGGGACAGATTACAGCTACAGGAATACATGGGGAGATGCAAGAGGATTTGGCGGAAGAAGAATCCATGAAGGGACTGACTTATTTGCCCATTATGGCCTCCCTGTCCGTGCAACATCATATGGCGTCATTGAAATGAAGGGCTGGAACCGCTTCGGCGGCTGGCGGATAGGTATCAGGGATATCCATAATCACTATCATTATTTCGCCCATTTAAACGGCTTTGCCAAAGGGCTAAAAACCGGCCAAATCGTTGAACCTGGACAAGTCATTGGATCTGTCGGAAGCTCTGGTTATGGTCCCCCTGGGACAGCAGGCAAGTTTCCACCACACCTTCACTATGGGATGTATAAAGACAACGGACGAACGGAATGGTCGTTTGATCCATACCCTCACTTAAGGGCATGGGAAAGAGCAGAACGAAAACGTCATTAACATAAAAAGGAGAAGTTTAGCGAATTCGCAACCTTCTCCTTTTTATTTCTACTTCACATTTTTCTCTTTCATTCCTAAAACAAGAAATAGGATACCCATGATTAAAAAAATGAGGTACACAACTGTTATTTCTAGTGGAATCATATCAAACATCCCTCTGTATACATCGACACTCAAACTGTCATTCCTGACCAATAATATCGATGTTGAAATATATTTAGCACTAAACAAAATGGCAAAAACTAAAAAACAACATCCACTTACATACAGTTTCTTCACATTCATCCCCCCTCACACATGCATTCATTACAGACGATCGTCATCATCAAGGGCATTTAAGGCTAACCACGCGATTGGTCTAGTCCAACATCAGCATATAAAATAGATACCAACGCCAACGAAAATCAAACACTGTAATGGTTAAATTTTATCATGACATAGTGACCACTATGGAATCAAGTGGGTTATTAGGTAATAATTAATGATAGAATAGCGATTGCATCAGGTGATATTCCACTCATAAAAACAGCTTTATTTTTCCAAAGCACATCAAAAAACAGCCCAATTCACTCATTAGGCTGTTAGTCTTTTTCATCTTTCTTCTCAGGCAGTACAATCGATGGCGCACTAGAATTCGTTCCACTGCCATTATAATAATCAGGGACATCTCCTTGAACGGCTTGTATGGAGACAGGTACAGTATTTTTCACCACAATCGTGTCCGATGCAAATGGGATGATCACCCTTACCTTCACCTCAATGAGTACACTAATGTCGATCAAGGCATTGTTAATGCCATAAGGCTTGATGTTTTTTTCAACGTCTGTATGCGGATCACCAATGACACTAAACCGCACCGGTACTTTTGGTCCTAGGTTCGCAATGAGGGCATTTCCGGAAACTTGACCGAGCGGAATATTGTATATGATGCCGTCATGGCCATCTGTTTGATCCTTTAGGGTTTCTTTCGCATTCTTTTGAAAGTTCCCCTTCTCGATGTCCTCTAAATTTTTTTGTAGATGGCGTGACAAGTCAGCCATCGCTTTCGACGTTGCTTGGGCATTCAAATCAATTGTCGTGACTTTCCCATTTTCGCTTGTATTCATCACAATCATATCCTTCATATTCTCCTGATCTTCTGCAAAATCCTGAACGGAATATTGAATCAAATGATTCGCAATTCGTTCTGTTTCAAGTTCGGCAATATGGATGAGTGTCGGTTTAATGGAACGGTTTATGAAAAAGAGACTGATCACTGTTGAGAGGACAAAAAATAACACAGCAAGCAGCATGACATAACGAAATGGCAAAGGGCCCTTTTTGTAGGGGCGATAGCGGCGGTTTATTCTCAATAAAAAATCCCCCCTTCTCCATTACAAGTGTATGCAGACAGGCGGGGGGATAGCATGTTATTTCACCATTTTTAACAAGGCATCTCGGCCAATCGTTCCAGCTTTGATTCCTAGTGCTTCGGCAGCGTATGTGACAGATTCTAAAGGCGCGTCCAGCAGCTGGTCAATGGTTCTGACACCGACTGCTCGCCCAGCGATGATTCCTCTATCTGCAAGCTTTTCATTTAAGAGCCCGACATCAAGTGCACCGCACATAATATATCCATGCTCATTTGTCACGGCCATGAAATTCGTCTTCGGCAACTTGACGGTGACGGCGGTAAAGGAATGGCCATCAATTGTCATCGGTGTTAAATTCACCAAATCCCTTCACTCCCTTCACCACAATCTATGTGAAGGGAATGCGAGTGTTGTTAGGCTAAAGCGGAATTCACCTTACGCTTCTGTCAAACGCCAGCTCAGCAAATCACGTAAAAATTCAGGCATAAAATATTCAATTTGTTCTTGGTCACGTATATGAGGAAACAGGGAACCTAATGTATACATATCAACGGTTCCAACAGAATAGGACGCATTCTCTTGAATGAAATCGCCATTCACAAAGACATCCTTCACCTGTTTTATTTCTCCTTCCTCTACTGTATAAGTTAATCCGCTATATAACATTTTTCCCATCAATTCACCTCTAAAGCCGAAGCCCTTGATACGGAGCTGTTCCATTTTCTCCTCGGCTGCACGCTGCACAGTTTCTTTTAACTGTTTGCCGGTAAGCGTCACGCGAATTGGGTTAATCGGGTGTGGACATATGCGATGGATCTCTTCTTTTGTCACCACCCCAGCCTCTAAGGAATCCAGGATCATGCCTGCATTCATCATACTGATATCTGTCCCGCACCAATCTTTTATGGCATCTGTTAATATCTGAGGAAGTGGTGATGAATCAAACCATTTCGTCTCAAGCTTTGTCTCAATCCATGCGACTTGCTCCTGCATCAGTACCCTTGCATTTCTTTCCGCTTCCTTTAAAGTGGTGATGGCTTTTTCAGATTCACTGATCAGCTGATCCACTGATTGGACAGTGGCTTTTTTTTCAACCAATTGGTTGTGCTGTGTATCTATGGTTAGTTCCACGCAGCCAATATAGTGACCATACTTTTCAGCACATGCAAGCAGCACGCCGTTATGCATTTCGCCATGTTCTAAAAGGTGATGTGTGTGGGAGCCTAAGATGATATCGATGTCCGGGTAATCTCTCGCTATTTCTCGGTCATGGTTAATTCCTAAGTGAGAAAGAAGCACAATGACATCAGCCTGTCCTCTTACTTCATGTAGCATATCTCGAATGCTGTCAAACGGATCTGTTATCTCCCAGCCAAGCTTTTCATAAACAGGTGTATAAGCGATTGTCACTCCTAAGATACAGATTATGAGCCCGTTTTCCAACGTCAACAGCTGGTATGGCTTTGCCCAAGATGGCCTCTTTCCATGTTGATATAGATTAGACAAAATCACTGGAAATTGCGCCTCTTTGTACAAGTGATCTAGTTTGTCATGAGGCAACGTAATCCCCTCATTATTTCCAATGGTCACCCCGTCATAGCCGAGCTGATTGAGGAGTTGAACATTTACGTTCCCATAATCCGCTTCTGACATTACATTCACGCGATCCATATGATCGCCAATATCAAATAAGAGCATCTGATCATGCACTTGGCGTTTTTCCTCAATATATGCAGCAATTTTGGGCCAGTTTTCAAAATGGCTATGCAAGTCGTTTGTGTGATATATCCAGATCTTCTGCAGCATCACGATCTCTCCCTCAAGTTGTCACTGAACCGGTGGTGAAAAGCCGTAGCTCCTCTAATGAAATAAATCTAACTGCTTCGGAGATAAGTTCGAATAGGTGATGTCCAGCAAATCAATCATCTGTTGCCCATTTGTCGCTGCATCTCCGCCAGAGTTATTATTAAACACGACATATACATCTTTTGACTGCTGATGCAAAATATCGAGGTTCTTTTTCCACTCTTTTAATTCCGCCTCATTATATAAATAGAGATAACGGACTTCACGCCAGTTTTCATGATTGGCAGGGTGAAGCCATCCCTGTTTATTTCTTCCGTGAAAACGCACTAACGTTTTTTCACGGTGTGTGGCTTGTATGACTGGCGGAATGGATCCTTCTCCGACTTGTGGTTCATCACAGACGGAATGAATCCACCCCTCTTTCTCCATAAAGGACAAGGTCTGCATATAAAAATCGTCTGAAAACCATGTCCGGTTTCGGAATTCGAGTGCACACGGTATGTCGCCCATCTTTTCCTTACACCATCTTAAATATTGAACATGTTCCTTTTTGCAATCAAACCATGGAGGAAATTGAAACAGGACCATGCCCAGTTTCCCTTCACGAATAAGTGGCGTCAGAGAAACAATAAAGGCGTCAAACATGTCTTCCTTCGAAGCAAACGGAATCTCACCTCTTTGGTGTCCGGTCATTCCTTGGTATGCTTTCACGATAAATTGAAAGGCATCCGGTGTATCCTTTATCCATTTCTCATGATTGCGCTCAGGCTGTATCGCGTAAAAACTTGCATCTAATTCCACAATGGGGAACGTCGAAGCATAATGAAATAGCTTTTGTGCGCCACTTATTTTTGGTGGGTATAGTCGATCATGATCTCCCCAGCCTGTTAATCCGATATAAATCATATAGGTCACCTCTTGCCAACAATAGGTATGTATACGTTCGTTTCTATTCTTGGAATACCATGAATCTAAAGAAATTCTCCTGTCTACAAGATAACACATTTCCCCTTTATTCTGCATGAAGATGACTAGTAGGAAGGTCATTCTTAGATTCAAAAAATATCTCAACAATTAGAAGAGATGACATTTTAAAATGAAAAAACCGATCAATCCCTCATACAGGCTGATCGGTTTTCGTCACGAAGACTGAAAAATTATTGATACCAAGCTTTTGATAAGTTGTTCCTAAAGTTACTATCCTTGAACGGTACGTTTGCGCTGCCAAAGTCTGTTGTATTCAAAGCGTGTCTTGCGGCAGGCGTCAGATCATCCCAACCAATTAAAGGCTGCATGCCTTTTCCACTCGCATTGCCACTCACGTTTAACTCATGATTTAATGGCCAAGTGCTATTGTACCCTACCAATGGATTGGTTCCTAATAGACTTGCTGCACTTGGAGCTACTTTCTTATACTTCCCATGACCGGAATATGCAATGGATTGGACACGCGGGTTGTCAACAGCTGGGTTATCGATCCACACAACAATTGATTCCCAATCATGACGGTGACCCATGCCCGGTGATGGACTATCTTTAGGGAAATACCAAGCATACATAATCGCCCATTTGCCATTATACCAATCAGAACGTGTATACACTTGACCAATATTGCTGCTGCAGCCACCATTATGTGAGCCGGTTGTCTTCAATCCCCGGCTTGTGTTTCCATCAGCATCAACAGCTGGAAATGGCACACATCCATGCCATACTTTTAAAAAAGGCTGAAATTTTTTGGCCGCTTTCTGTGTAACTGTTGTTGGCGTCACTTCTCTAAAGCCAACTACCTTGTCATGATCAATCTCAGCGGCATGAACTGTCGGTGGCACCGCTGAACTAAAAACGGTTACAACAAAAAGTATAACTGCAAAAATAAATTTTTTCATTCTCTTCATCTCCCTTTATCATCGTTTTCAAGTTTTTCTAAATACCCTTCATTCCTAAAATAAAAATGACTGTAGGTCCACTATAATCTTTACGATATGGCCCCACTATGCTGTACTTTTTTCATCCAAATCATCGACGCAATAAAACTGATGCCAATCACAATGGTTCCAAACATAAAAGGTAGCTCTATATTCACATCAAACAAAACTCCCGCAAGACTCGGCCCGACGATATTGGCAAGACTCATAAAAGAAGTGTTCAAGCCGCCTGCTACCCCTTGGCGGTTCCCTGCCATTTTGGATAGCAATGTATTGAGAGCTGGACGTACGAAAGAAGTCGCCGCTAAAAAGAGGATTGAACATATAAAAATAGACCAAAAGGAAGGAGCATAGCGACAGGCAATGAGCATAAATGCCGCACTTAACAAAGCAAAGCGAACAACACGCATTTCACCAAATCGTTTCACACAAACCCCGACTAAAGCGCCTTGAACTAACACCCCTGCGAGACCAGCCACAGTAATCACAAATGCAATATCCTTCGGTGTAAATTCATGTTTTTGATCGACGTATAAGCCGAAAATGGACTCAAAATGAATGATCCCAAAATTCAGGACAAAGACCAATATAAACAAGAAGCCATACGATTTTTTTAAAGCCTGAATCATTTGAGTAAAAGGATTGAAATGAAAGGCTTGATTCAACCGAGCTTCGGCCTGCTTTTCCTTTGTTAACGTTTCAGGTAAAAAAATAATCGATAGTAGGGTGGATAACGCTGCAAAGGAACCTGCTATTAGAAATGGAAAGGCTATCCCGAACTCCACCAAATAACCGCCTACGCCTGGTCCAATGACAAACCCTAACGTCATCGCTGCACTAAAAAGCCCCATCCCTTTAGCGCGTTCTTTTTCACTCGTTATATCAGCAATGTATGCAAACATGGCAGGCATTAATAACGCCCCCGCAGCTCCACCTAAAAACCGAGACACAAAAAGCATCCAAAGCTGATCAGCAAAAGCGAAAATAAACTGTGCAATCGTAAAACCAGCAATCCCTGCAATAATCAATTTTCTCCGGCCAAAACGATCGGTGAGTACACCGGCGATTGGAGACAAAATAAACTGCGTAAAGCCTGTCGCAGCAACGAGAAATCCAAGTGTTTTTCCTGTTGCACCAAAGGCTTCGATATAACTTGGCATGACAGGGACAATCAGACCAAAACCGAGCATCGCAATGAAAATATTCAGCATGAGGATATACAATCTGCCCATCTTCTTCATCTGAAAAACCTCTTTCTGCAAAAAAATGAAAATCATAACAAATATAAGATCTTATTCAGTATATCGATTTCGTTCTCTATAAGTCTAGTTTTTCCAAAAAAGTCGCCTATCCAAAAAAAATACCCGCCTATAGCGAGTATTCAGTCATCCTTTATTCAGCTTGATCATAGATCGCAAGTGCCGCTTGAAGCGCTGCTCCACAAGTCACCTTGGCACCATGTTTGATCAGAATGGCTTCTAGGCCTGCTAAAACAAATAGAACGTTTTCCTTCCGGCAGCTGTACCCCATTGTGCCAATTCGCCATATCTGCCCCGCAAGCGGCCCAAATGAACTGGCTATTTCAATTCCAAAGTGTTGAAGCAATTCAGCACGTACAGCTTCACCGTCAATGCCGTTTGGAATGTGAATGCATGTTACCACTGGCATCTTGCAGGTTGGGTCGCCGAACAATTCAAGGCCCATGGCTTGAAGACCGCTCATTAGCGCCTTCTCGTGAAACTGATGTCGCTGAAATCGTTCAGACAACCCTTCTTCCAGTACAAGACGAACCCCTTCTCGCAGTGCATATAGCATGGTTGTTGCTTCTGTATGATGATTTAATCGTCTTGGACTCCAATAATCTTGCAATTGGCTGAGGTCAAAGTAATTGCTTTTAATAGGGGAAATATGAACTTGCTCTTCCAATTCGTCTTGTGTCGCAATGCCCTTTTCCACTTTTTTTCTCGATTCAATGACCGCAGCAACGCGTTCATTGTACGTGATTGGTGACATCCCTGATGGAACAGACAAGCATTTCTGGGTTCCACCGATGGCCGCATCGATGTACCATTCGTCCACCTTCACCTCTACTCCGCCAATGGTCGCTACCGCGTCTACAATCAATAGCGCATCAAGTCTGCGGCATGCCTGTCCAATGTTTTGTAGCGGCTGTATTCTTCCTGTAGACGTTTCTCCATGAACCATCGCTACAATGTGTGGTTTGATTCTCTGTATTTCATCGATAATGGTCTCCTCTTCGAATACCTTTCCCCATTCGCATTCCATTGTACGTACGTCAGCACCGTATCTTTGTCCTATCTCAATTAACAAGTGACCAAAGCGGCCAAATACAGGGACCAGCATGACATCCCCTGGCTCGATGACACTGGCAAGCACAGCTTCAAGTCCCGAACGAGACGTACCATCAATCGGGTAAGCCCATTCATTTTTGGTTTGAAAGAGCGATCGCAACATCGTCATCGTTTCATTCATGATTTGAGTAAATGCAGGGTCAAATTGACCAAGAATCGGTGTACTCATCACCCGCAATACTCTCGGGTCTACTTCTACAGGTCCTGGTGTCATAATGGTTCTAGACGGTGTTTGTAATTCTTTCATGAGCTGATCCATCCTTTCCCTTGCTGTCCATCCTTATATGCCAACTTATACAGGAATACATTAAAAATAGCAATCTCTTTTTATGAACACTTGACAGAATATTTACAATAAACTCATTTATTTCTCCAACACAATATGGTAGAAATAAAGAGATAACATTCCCAATAAGGAGGAAACAGAATGACGAATAGACGACGATTTGGAACGGTGGTTGCCGGTATCATGATTCTCGGCTCATTGATCTCCCCATTCCCCCAGACTGACCAAGCAAATGCACAAAGCTTTACTCTAAAGGAACCAAGGGAAACGATCACCTTTACCCCATTTCAGCTCCAGCATGAAGCATCTACCCAACAAGTAGCCTCTACTAGAAATATCGATTCCTATTATCAATCTGCTAAAGGCAAATCAGGATCTGCGCTCAAGAAAGCCCTACACGATATTATTGATGATCATACACAACTATCTTACAGCGAGGTATGGAATGCGCTAAAAGCAACAGATGAGGATCCAAATAATCGGAACAATGTTCTTTTACTTTATAGTGGCATCTCTCGTTCCAAGCAATCGAATGGCGGAAATGTCGGCCAGTGGAATAGAGAACACGTTTGGGCGAAATCACACGGCAACTTCGGGACAAGTCAAGGGCCAGGAACAGACCTTCATCACCTTCGTGCGACAGATGTTCAAACGAATAGCACACGAGGTAATTTGGACTTTGACCTTGGAGGAAATGAATACAAAGGGGCGCCGGGGAATTTTTATGATGGAGATTCATTCGAACCACACAACCGAGTAAAAGGAGATGTGGCGAGAATGCTCTTTTATATGGCTGTTCGCTACGAAGGAGATGACCGCTTTCCAGATTTAGAATTGAACAACAAAGTGAATAACGGTAGCGCTCCTCTTCACGGCAAAATGTCAGTGCTTCTCAAATGGCATCAGCAAGATCCTGTTGACCAAATGGAGCGCAATCGAAACAATATCATTGATCAAAGCTATCAGCACAACCGAAATCCATTCATAGATCATCCAGAATGGGTGAGTGCGATTTGGAACTAACGCAAAAAGGCACTGCTACTGACAGGCAGTGCCTTTCTTTTTTTCTAACGGACAGACGAGACAATAATCAAGACTTTCAGACTTCTTCTCAAGCTTGTAATACATACAGCAAGTCTTTCGATTGGATGTTTCAAGCAAACCATCATGTAAATTTAAACTTTGCTGAAACGGATGTTGTTTCGTCCCAAATACATCACCATCTGCCTGCTTTAGAAAAAGATAGTCCTCCTTTATCCGCTCCTTCACCGCAAGGTCTTCCGCTTCTTGCATCATATGGCGATAAAGCGAGTTCACCCGTACGGCTACATTTTCCCATAGGATGGAGAAAGGGAGTCTTGATACGCGATGTAAGACGTCTAAAAGAGGTGTGACGCACTGTGTAAAGAGCGAATGCACGACCTTCTTTCTCCACGCTTCACGGTTTCCATCTACTTGTACGAATGTACAGAATGATTCATCGAGCTCTATTTTCCGATCCTCTCGAAATACACAAGCCGCAGGTGAAAATTGATACATGCCATCATACAAGGTCATCAAGGATAAAGAGGAACTGACAACTAAGTACGCATAACGCTTTGAAAACATGGAAGCTGCTACAGCAAGATTCGGCGCATGCATCTTCATCTTTTCATCTTCCAAAAGGCGCGTGAGAGATTCTTCTGAATACAGTGTAGCAAGCGTGCGTCCTGTTACCTTTGGTTTATTTGTGATCGACACCCCAAAATCAAGTAATTCTCTCTCCACCCACACCGGCTTCATATCAATACCCCCATTTTTCTTATCGATTCCGTTGTTGATATAACAAATAAATAAAGAATGGTGCACCAATTGCTGCGGTAAATACACCTGCTGGCACATCTAACGGTAGAAAAGCAGTTCTTGCAACGAGGTCTGCCAACATGACGAGAATACTTCCGACGAGCGCTGATGCTGGAACGAGGGCAACAAACGAACGACCGACCATCATCCTCGCCACATGCGGTGCCATCAGTCCAACAAATTCAATACCACCCGCAAATGCGACCGCAACACCAGCTAATATGACACTCATAAGTAGAAAGAATAATCGCTTTGCCTGCACACTGACCCCAAGCCCTGTCGCAAGGTCATCCCCAAGCTCTTTTACATTCATCGTTCTTGCTAAGATGAGCACGATTGGAAAAATGATGAGCACCCAAGGGAGCATGGCGACAACATCTTTCATCGTCGAACCATATAAACTTCCTGTCAACCAAATATAAGACTTCGTGGTGGTCATCGTATCACTTAAAACAAGAGTAAATGTCACACATGCTTTCATAATGGCGGAAATCCCTATCCCCATCAAAACAAGCGTAATCGGCTTCACACCTTTTTTCCAAGACAGCACATAAATGAGACAGGACACAGCAATCGCACCTGCGATCGCCCATAATGACTGATACGCAATCGGCACAGTCCCCATCCAAAAGACGATAAACATAATGGCCCCAAACGAAGCACCACTTGTTATGCCAATAATGTCAGGCGATGCGAGTGGATTTCGAATTAACCCTTGTAAAATGAGCCCTGATACCGCAAGTGCAGCCCCCACTAGGACAGCAAGCAAGGTTCTAGGAATTCTTAACGTATTTAACACAAAGCGATTCCCTTCTCCTTGACCGGTTAAGTGAAGGAGTACATCCACCGGATGAATAAACCGGCTCCCCATACTTAGACTCAAGATAAATAAACCAAAGGCAACCACCGTCAATACGAGTAATATGAAAAAGGTTCGCCGTGAAAATTGAAAGGAAATGCGTCCACCCATAGAGCGGACTGTATATGTTTTAGCCACTCGTCTTCAACCCCCTGCGAACGAGATAAACAAATAAAGGAGCGCCTGCTACTGCGGTCATCACGCCTATCGGCACTTCTTGAGGCATAATGAGAAATCGAGCTGCAAGATCTGCGACTAGTAAAAGCGAGGCCCCAACTACAGCACAATACGGCAACACCCAGCGGTGGTCCGGTCCGACAAGCTTTTTCACCATATGCGGCACAAGAAAACCAACAAAGCCAATCGAGCCAGCCACAGCGACAGAACCGCCTGCTAATAGGACAACGAGCACCCCCATCGTGATTTTCAACGTGAGTGTTCGCTGACCGAGCCCCTTTGCTATATCATCTCCTGATAAAAGAACATTGATTGAACGCCCAAGTAGCAACGCCACAACCGTAGCTCCTAACATATAAGGAAGAACAGGGAGAAGCATATCGATACTTCGACCCGACACAGATCCAGCCATCCAAAATAAAATACTTTGAATCGACTGTTCATTCACAATTAACAGCCCTTGAGTGAAGGACGCAAACAAAGCCGAAATCGCGGCACCAGCAAGCACAATTTTGACAGGTGTGAGTCCATCCCTTCCAATAGAGCCTAATAGGAACACAAGCACCCCCGCAATGGCAGCACCTAAAAAGGCTGTCCACATATAGCTCGTTAATGACTCTGATGAAAAGAAAATGATCGAAATGACAATCAAAAATAAACCGCCTGCATTTATGCCTAATAGATCAGGCGCAGCAAGTGGATTTCTCGTTAATGCCTGCATCAATGCACCTGAAATCGCTAAACTCGATCCCACCACGGTGGCAATTAACGCTCTCGATAATCTGGATGTCATGACAATGACACTGTTAGGATCTGATTCATCAAAATGAAGAAATGCATGGATGGTCGCTTTGAGGGAAATAGAGGTTTGCCCAAGGGAAATACTGAGCATAAAAAAGACCAACATCAACAAGATGAATCCAACAAATAGCAGCGCCTTGCTCGAATCTTTTTTCAATAAACTTCTCATACGATTCCCGCTTTCAATCTGTGATGGAAAAAAGGAGAAAATGGTTTTATCACATTTTCTCCTCTGCTATGTTTTATTTTTCAATATTTAGACGATCATAAATGTCATCAAGCATCATGTTCGCCGCAATGATACCTCCAGCCATGTTCCAAGTAATTTCATCTACTTGATGCACTTGTTTCGCTTTGACGGCGTCAAGCTGCTTCCATAAAGGATGATTTGTCCATTCTTGATACGCTTTTTTAACCGCCTGATCTTGATCATCCATAAAGTAATAGATCACATCAGCATTCATCTGCGGAATGCTCTCTTTATCTGTGAGTGTGACAATGTCTAGCTTTTTATCTTTGATATTCTTCGGACCTTCAAAGCCTAACTCTGTTAAAATCGATCCTGCGAATCCAGTCTGATAGATTCTTGCATGATCTGCACGGAAGTTGACCACTGCCACATTCATTGGCCAGCCTTTGATGTTCTTCTCTGCCTTTTCTTTGAAGTCAGCGACACGATCATCCCACTTCGTTAACAGCTCTTTCGATTTGTCCTCTTGATTTAACGCTTCACCCATTAATGTTACTGTCTCTTTAAAAGTGAACACTGTTTCTGTGGCAACAGTTGGCGCGATTTCTTTCAACTGATCAAAAATTTGCTCATGGCGCACTTTTGATGCAATGATCACATCTGGATTGAGCTTTTCAATCTCCTCTAAGTTTGGCTGCGTTTCCTGCCCAACAATTGTAACATCCTTTAGATCATCTCTTAAATATTGATATGTAGGTGCTTCAAGCCACGACTCTACAACACCAACTGGTTTGATGCCCATAGCAACTGCTGCATCTGTTGCTCCTTGGTATAACGTCACCACACGTTTAGGCGAACCTTTTATTTCAGTTGAGCCGATAGCGCTTTCAACAGTTCTTGCTTTCTCTTGACTATCAGACTTGCCTTCACTGCTATTGTTGCCGCAAGCTGCAAGTAAAACGATGGAGAGCACAACTAACAACGACCAAAAAGATTTTTTGAACATGTATCTCACCTATCCATTCTCTATATCATCACAGTATTTGATAACGATTCTCATTATCACAATTTGATTTTATCATAGAAAAGAATGGTGTCAATGTCATTTTTTAATGAAATAGTAGAAAAGCCCCTCAAACCGCTAATCAAAAAAGACGAACTTTTTTTCAGTTCGTCTTCTTCCTCACTTCACTTCCTCATGCACATGTGCAGAATGTCTTTTATTCGCGATAAAGAGTGCACATGTCATCGCAAGAATGGCCAGTGCCCACCAAAACGTCGATACGGCCTGTTCATGATCAATGATAATTAAACGGATGACAGCTGTGATGCCAATATAAATGAAATAGCGAAGCGGGAAATGAAAGTTTGATTTAAAGTATTTAATAATTAAGGCAATAAACTCAAAATACATAAAGAAGATCAACAGCTCGCCAAGCATCCCATAATAGCTTTCTCCTTTGTTAAACAATGTTTTGTAGACGAATTGCACGATGTACCATGTTTCACTAATTAAGAGTACGCTTAGCGCAATCGCTAGAAAAAACAAGCAGATATTCAGAAGGGCTTGCAAAAGATCAGGTACCTTTTGGATATTGATGAATTTCATCAGATTGTTTCTCCATTCCATGATTATTTCCCTCTACATTTTTGTATTCCAAAATCGTAGCACGCTGTAGTAGGCATTATTCTTTTCTGTACTTTCAAATTGTCCGTGCATTCGGGACATCATTCGCTTGATGCTTCGTTCCCCAAGTCCATTGCTTTCCGGTACGATATTTGTCTTTTTTATCGCATTGCACACATGGATCTCAAAGAGATCTTGATCAGATAAGAATGTGATGTGAATGTCCTTGTCTGGATCTGCATATTTACGTAAGTTTGACATCACATTGTCAAACACTCTTCCAAGCTCTTCAACATTCACATTGATATAACTATCTGGCATTTCGCCTAATATATGGACCGTAAAATTCTCCTGATGCAGCAAAGCGATCTGGTCTGACAGTAGGTCATACATCACTTCTTTGACTGCAACGCTCTCAAGCTCAGACTCGTGCTCTTTATCAAGCAGAAAATAAGCAAACAGATGATCAGACAGGTTCTTTAATTGCAAGGCCTTTCCATAGGCATTGGCTATATATTGCTCCTTGCGGGTACCCGCTAGAGCCTCCTCTTTTTTCGCAAATTCCAGATTCATGATCAGTGATGTTAGTGGTGTCCTCATATCATGCGACATTTCGGTCACCAAGCTGCGGCTCTCTTCCTGCAGATCGTCAATGGCTTGAAGCTTGTCTAAAAAGGCTGTTCTTAAATCCTCAATGCTCTTGGCAATCATGGCCAATTCATCATGCCCCTTCACTGTCATCTCATAATCTAGCTCTCCGCCTTCAAGAATATGAATCTCTTCGCGGATCGTTTGTAAATAACGCAGGCTTCGACGAATGCCCAAAAGCACTATGATAAGAAAGATAAGGGTCGCACCTAGCAGCTCTAGTGTAAAAGCAAGATCGTAATATCGAGATGAGTAAAACCCGTCCACCATGACGCGGCCTTCTCCGTCACTGAATTTAACCGGGTATGAATGACGCTGTGCGTACTCGGTCATCTTTTCTTCCCCATAGGCGGATTCGTCAGTGGCAGCGTAAATCGAGTCATATTGCAGCACTTCATCCTTGAAAATGGTGAGATTAATATAATTCTCTTTTTTCACCCATTCGTCGAACGCTCTTCGATCCGTTGACGTCAGCTCATGCTCTGAAACGAAGCGGCTGAATGTTTGAATGTACCTGGCTGACTCTTCTTGATCATACTCATCCGAACTCAAATATCCTTCGATCAAATCATCGGTGATCTTTTGCAGTGTCAAAAAAACAACACCACTCACGATGGCAGCCACCAAAATCAAGAGGGACAGTTTTTTGGTTAACGAATATTTACGATGTGCCAAATCGGTATCCTCTCCCCCATTCCGTTTTGATATACACGGGACGAGCTGGGTCATCTTCAATTTTGGCACGCAGCTTTCGGATATGCACCATCACCGTATTGTTTGAACAATAAAAATAAGGCTGGCCCCACACACTTTCATAAATATTTTGAGCAGAAAATATTTTATTTCGCTTGTTCATGAGCAGCTTCAATATCCGATATTCTAAATCAGACAACTTGATTTGCTGTCCATCTTTCCACACTTCATTAAATTCTTCACTCACCCTCAGCTTGCCGCCAACTAAATAGGTCTCCCCCTGTTCCTTCTTCTCCTGATAGATGGTATATCTACGCAATTGTGCAATGACTCTAGCGTGAAGCTCCTCTTCTGAAAAGGGTTTTGTCATATAATCATCTCCACCAGCAAGTAATCCTTCAGTTTTATCGAATATACTTGATTTGGCTGTCAGAAATAGAATCGGTACATTTGAGGTTTTTCTCATTTCCTGACATGTTTCAATTCCTGAAAGGCCTGGCATCATCACATCTAACAGTACTAAATCTATCGCACTGTGTACAAGCCTCAATGCACTCTCTCCATCCATGGCTCTTAGCACTTCATATCCTGCGCGCGTAAGGGATTCCTCTAAAAGATCACCAATATCTTGATCATCCTCTACAACTAATATTCGATGGGTCAAGTCTCTCACCTCATCCTTCATGATGTTCAATCTTTTATGTGTTTACTATATATCATCTAGCTATGTGAAAAGATACACCATAAATCTTAAGTGTTTATGAATATGATCATTTGCCATCAATTCGTCACATTTATTTTCAAAAAATTGGATCTTCATAAATGGTTAAGAATTGGGCTGTATATTGAGTCATTGAAGGATCAATCTTTAATGAAAAGGAGCATTGATATGAATGTAAGCAAAGTAGAACACGGACAACCCATGAGTCTCAAAGAACGGGTTCATTTCTTGGACATCGTACGCGGATTCGCTTTATTAGGGATTATGTTGGTCAATTATTTTTTGATTGTAGATTCGGCGAAGGGGTTCGATATGGGGTCAAATGACGTCTTTCATAACTTCGTGAATTGGTTTGCCTCAGGGAAATTCATTACATTATTTTCTTTCCTATTTGGGGTTGGTTTTATGATTTTTATGGATCGAGCTTCTCAAAAAGTGGACAATCCAAACAAACTATTTGCCCGCAGATTAACCATTCTCTTAGGATTTGGTCTTCTGCATTTAACCTTTGTTTGGATTGGTGACATTTTGGCCTATTATGCTGTCGCTGGCTTTTTACTGCTTTTCTTTTACAAACGCAAAGCCAAAACCATCCTATACTGGCTCATCACACTCTTTGTGATTCAATTGCTCACACCCTTTTTCACCATGCTGCTCAATACCCTCAGTACAGGATCATCAGGCAAGCCGAAGTTTGCTGATTTCGAGCTGACCAGCCACAACAGTCTGACTTATTTAGCATCCATCAGTGACCGGTGGACAGATATGGTCACAATGGCTTCCAGTTCTTTTTCCACCGTCTATTCCATGTTCTTCATGTTTTTACTTGGCGTTTATTTCGTGAAAATGGCGTTTTTCAAGAACATGGAGACGAAAAAAGCGATTTGGAATCGTATTTGGATCATTTGTACAATCGCTTTTCTCATCACACAAGGCAGTACGATCATGACCGCGGTCAATCCTTTTGACAATACGCTCTGGATGGACACGATCTCTGCTCTTGAACAAAACGGGGGACTAACCGGGAGTATGTTCTACATGAGTTCACTTGCAATGCTGTTTCTGCATGTTCCTCAGTTGCGAGGTGCTTTGATGGTCTTTACCAAAGTCGGACGGATGTCACTCACCTGTTATTTGCTTCACTCGATCATTGGAACATGGCTCTTTTTGAAATATGGAGCCGGGCTTGCCGAACATCTTCAGCCGGCTGGTACGTTCTTCATGGCTATTGGCGTGTATGTCTTCCTTATGCTCTTCAGTACGTTATGGTTAAAACGATTTAAGTATGGACCGATGGAGTTTATTTGGAGGCAGCTGACGTATGGGAAGGTACATGATCAACCGAAAACAAATACATTTCATGCGGCGAAGTAAAAGAAAAAAGGCGAATTGCTACAGTTCGCCTTTTTTTAATATGTGATTTTTTTTATGCTTCAGATACAATCCGTCCACTTTCAATACTGATCAATCATTTCTTGCAATTGAGTCAAATAACTCTCTTTTAATTCATCTGGGTATTCAATTTTCACATGTTTCCCAAATGAGATCAAATAATGGGTCATATACGCTAATTCTTCTTGGTTGTACCCACCCATAATATATGGAGTATCTTCAATGATCTCCAATCTCATATTCGGATAATGATTCTTCAAAAACTTTTCTTTTCCTTGTTCCGTTAATCGACATTTAAATGAGATATCATGATAAGTTTTTTCGTACTCGAGCTGCAGTGCTTTTAATTCTTCCTTCGTAAAGGTGTCTCTTACTTCTTCTTCAATTATCAAGTCCTTCATAAAGTCACATCTATAGATGTTCCACTTGTATAACACTGTGTTTTATTGAGTTGAAAGGATGTTCTTTTTGTTGTTCGCAATATAGGCATTGTGCCTAATACTTTTTCTTTGGCAATGCATATGGTGGTAAAGAGTCTAACATTCAAGGAGGAATAAACATGACAATGCAACAACATCCTGGACACCACCATGGCTACCCATCTTATCCATACTACCCTTATTATCCTTACCATCATTACCCTTATGGTCATCACCACCATCATCACGGGCATCATCATCATGGGCATCACCACCACCATGGACATTATCCTCAGTACAGCCCTTATCAAAGCGGCGGCCACTATCAAGGATGATCCTTAGTGGCAACAGAAAATAAAAAACTGCGTCAAATTTCATGTAAATGATTTGACGCAGTTTTTGTGTCTTTACTCTGGAAAAACTCATTTCCCAACTTCATTTGGACATGACCCTCAGAACGGTTTCCAGTTCGGGTCTTTAATGTCTCGCTGATTTGGCTTTCTGACAAGCACAATACTGTATTCATCACTAGCCCCAAATGCCATAAAATTTCGCTGTGCTTGTTTTAATGAAACCACATTTGCGCCCCCTACATAATCAGGGTCTTCATATTGAGTTCCATCATCTTCCCAAAAACAAATATCACAAATATCATATGTACCTGGTGGTTCTTCATCTAATGTTTTGTATCCACAACAAGGACAAGTATATGTCACGAAGCTCCCCTCTCATTCCTTTCATTTCACTATTATCGTTTAAATGATAAACCTTCTTCTTCTAATGAAGTCCTCATACTTGGTAAAGAGGCTGGTCCAATCCCATGGAGTTTCAAAATTTCCTTTTCGGTGTACTGTGATAGTTTTTGCAAAGTATCAATTCCTTCGTGCACTAAGGCATTTCTGGCAGGTGAACTTAATTTCGACAGAAAGCCACTTGCAGGTTTATTTTCTTTATTGCAAGTAGGGCAGCTTGTACAAGCACTACTTTTGTAATACTCATGTCCTTTTTCACAAACCCTTAAACTTTTTTCAGCTCTCAATTTAACGCCTCCCAATACATTTTGGTTCAGTTTTACTTTATAAAAGCCCTGTATGTTTTTATTGCACAATCCTGCTTCGTTCAACATATCAATTCTTTTAAAGCTTTTTCTCCTTTACCTTCATAATTGTCATGACTAACACCTATCATATTAATTGAATTTTGGTTTGTAGTTTGTATAAGAATAAGAAAACTCCTTTTAATTATCATCTTCTCCTACCATGAAAGTACGATACTTCGCTTTAAATTCTTCATATTTTCTTTCATCCTTAAAGATTAAAAATGCCCCTCTGTCGTCATAAATATGATAAATAACACCTTTATCTTTATTGATAAAGAATACTTCAGGATACTGACTAGATTTATCATTGAACCTCGGAGTCATCCCTTTAAAATCTTGATGACATATTGCCTTTATGATTTTCTTGTACTCTATATGCTGTTTTTGTGTTTCTAAAGAATACTGAAATACGTTCCCATTCTCATCTTTAATACTTTTTGCATTGAGTCTATATTGATTCGTTTTTGTTGAATACTTACGATATACACCGATCGGCCTTCGTAATGAATGCTCGCTTCGAACAATGGTGACGAAGAACAATGAATCGTTTTCCCCAAAAAGTTCATCAAATATATTTATTGCAACATGATAAACCTTCGTAAAGTAACATGAATTTAAATCGCCTTGATCATCAAACTGATACATTTCTTTTTCTAGTTCAATATGAAGGCTTAGCGGTACCTCGTTAAAGGAATCATTCATTAGGTCAATATTGAATTTACTTTGTACATAATCTAGATGAATCATATCCTATTTCCTTTCCCTTTTTAATTTTCTTCATATATTTTTTCGGATTTATTCATTAACTTGTAGTAACTACCTCCATGAGGATCCCCTTATCCAACATCTCTTAAAAATAGAAGAAGACGAACTTAAAAAGTTCGTCTCAGATTGTAGAGAAACTCATGTTTTTCTACAATCTTTTTTATTTTAAAGGTATATATGTTGAATGAAATGTATCGA
>NZ_JBFEFT010000029.1:0-42775 GCF_047229225.1 Bacillus sp. 179-C3.3 HS
ACACGGAAGTTAAGCTCTTCAGCGCCGATGGTAGTTGGGGGCTTCCCCCTGTGAGAGTAGGACGCCGCCAAGCTTTTTGTTTATATCCTTCCAATGGAAGAAGTTACTTTATCCATTCCGCAGTAGCTCAGTGGTAGAGCTATCGGCTGTTAACCGATCGGTCGTAGGTTCGAGTCCTACCTGCGGAGCCATGCTTCCATAGCTCAGTAGGTAGAGCACTTCCATGGTAAGGAAGAGGTCAGCGGTTCGAGCCCGCTTGGAAGCTTTCCTCTATATATTGATCTGACAAGGTTTCTCAATGATGAGAAGGCTTTTTTTGTGTTTATTTATTGGAATTACCGTAACACACTCAGCTCGTCGTCTTTTCCCAATAATCATTACCTTTATTTTGTTCTTGATTCTTATATGTATTTCTTTTATTCTTACTAAAGTGAAACAATCCTCTAACTAAATAGACTCTGTACGTTCCTCTTTATCTTCGAAAGTGATGTAATGTGTGATCCCCCGTTTTTGTCTCGTTCGGTTTCTTTTATCTTCTTTTCATTGTTCGGTATGTATATAAAAAGGAGTAGATGGTTTGAAAGATTTATTTGTAAAGCAAGAATGGTTTGGGCATGTGCGTCAGGATGTACTGGCAGGGATATTAGTAGCCCTGGCTTTGATTCCGGAGGCGATTGCGTTTTCAATTATTGCGGGCGTTGATCCAAAGGTTGGATTGTATGCTTCGTTTTGTATTGCCATTGTGATTTCATTTGTTGGTGGAAGGCCTGGAATGATTTCAGCTGCAACGGGTGCGATGGCACTTGTCATGGTCGATTTGGTAGCAGACCATGGATTGCAATATTTATTTGCGGCTACCATTTTGACTGGATTGCTTCAAATTATATTTGGAGTGTGTCGTGTTTCTCGATTAATGAAATTTATCCCGAGATCTGTCATGGTTGGCTTTGTGAACGCCTTGGCCATTATGATTTTCATGGCTCAGCTTCCACACTTCGTTGGGGAATCACTAGTGATGTATATTATGACGGGTGGTGCGTTGCTGATCATTTATCTGATGCCAATGGTCACGAAAGTCATCCCATCGCCACTTATAGCGATTATTGTGATGACCGTGATTGCCGTGTTTGGACATATCGATGTCAGAACCGTTGGGGACATGGGAGATCTGCCTAGTTCCTTACCTGCTTTTCTGATACCAGATGTACCGTTTAACCTAGAAACACTTGCCATCATTTTCCCTTATTCTTTATCACTTGCGATGGTTGGTTTACTTGAATCCCTTTTAACTGCACAGATTGTGGATGACATGACCGAAACCACCAGTCGTAAAAACAAGGAAGCGAGAGGTCAGGGGATTGCCAATATGATTACTGGTTTCTTTGGTGGTATGGCTGGCTGTGCGATGATTGGTCAATCGGTCATCAATACAAAGGCAGGAGGACGTGGGCGTCTTTCTACTTTTGTAGCGGGTGCATTCTTAATGGTGTTGATTTTTGTAATGGGTGATCTTGTTGTTCAGATTCCAATGGCTGCTTTAGTGGCAGTGATGATGATGGTGTGCATTGGGACTTTTGATTGGAGTTCTTTCCGACAGTTGAAAAAGAATCCGAAGACAGATTCTATTGTGATGTTGGTTACGGTTGTGATCGTGATACTAACTCATGATTTATCAAAAGGTGTTTTTGCGGGAGTGCTGTTAAGTGCGATTTTCTTCGTGGCGAAAATATCGAAGCTTCGCATTGTGTCTTCAGAAAGTACAGAAGGAACTTGGATCTATCGGGTCAAAGGGCAAATATTCTTTGCTTCTGTGACGGATTTGGTTCAAGCATTTCATCTAGGTGAAAACCTTCAATCGGTTGTGATTGATTTATCTGAAGCGCGTATTTGGGATGAGTCAGGTGTGGCTGCGATCGAACGTGTAAAAGAAAAGTATAGAGCAGCAGGTATAGATGTTGAAGTCGTGGGTATGGATACAAATAGTCAAAAGCTTGTAAAGCAAGTAGTCGGTTCTTAAGAACAATAAAAGGATGGAGGTGGCCGGCATGCTTGTCCGTTTGAATCAAGTGCTCGGCCGGATGATGCCATTGATTACTCCTATTAGTGTGTTACTAGGGGTATTATTAGCGGGATATTTAAAAGATTTTACGTATCTTGTGCCGTGGGTATTTGCTGTTATGACGTTTGCAGGAGGCCTGTCTGCTAGTTTTTCGGCTTTAAAGCATACGGTGATGCATCCATTGCCTTTGATCTTAACGTTTATGATTTTGCATGTGTTGATGCCCCTATATGCTTGGTCGGCGGGGCATCTACTCTTTGCGGGTGATTCTTTGACAATCACCGGTTTGACACTTGCGATGGTGATTCCGACTGGTGTATCCAGTTTAATATGGGCGGCGATGTATAAAGGTAATGTTGGGTTAACTCTATCCATTATTCTAATCGATACAATGCTTTCTCCTTTTATTGTGCCAGCCAGCTTGTCACTGCTCGTAGGTACCCAGGTACATATGGACGTGATGGCGATCATGAAGGGTTTGTTTGGGATGGTGGTGATTCCTTCTATATTAGGGATGCTTGTTCATCAATATGTAAAACCACAGGTGACGAAAGCCATCAGTCAAACGCTCTCCCCATTTTCGAAAATAGGTTTGTTCATTGTCGTTTCGATTAACAGTTCTGTTGTTGCTCCTTACTTGCGTGAGCTAGATGCTGCTTTTTTTAGTAAGGCATCAGTGGTGTTTTTCATTGCGATGAGTGGTTATGCGTTTGCATGGATGATTGCGAAGGCAATGAAATGTACGCAAGGGGAAATTGTAGCTATTGTGTATACAGGGGGAATGAGAAATATCAGTGCAGGTGCTGTACTTGCTATTAGCTTTTTTCCCCCAGCAGTTGCAGTTCCGGTTGTGATTGGTATGTTGTTCCAACAAGTGCTGGCTGCTCTTTTTGGCTTTTTGCTTCATCGTTTTGAACTGAACACATCTGGTATAACTAAATCTATATAAGAAACCTCCATCTAAAAGGATGGAGGTTTTTTTGCGCCTTAATACATGAGGTATTTCTTTCGTTTCTTTTCGAATGTTTTGAGGTCGTGATGATAGCGTTTCATGATGTGTTTGATTGATGTGCCTTGTTTGATTTCTTCTTTGACCCAGCCATTCCCGATGAGTTTATCAAAGCTGCCTGTTTGTAGGAACTGAAAGTCATGAGGATACAAATCATGTATTGCTTTGATGATAGACAATCCTGTTTTGACTGCGTCAAATGAAGATCGATCTTTTACATATAGCTGTACGCCATGTGACAAAGTGCCAGCATGTTTTGAGAAGGTTGGTGTAAACGAAACTGGTCTAAATTGAACCCCTTTTAAGTGCAAACGGTTTAAATGATCAGCAAGCTCGTTGCTATTCATATATGGAGCACCAATGAGCTCAAATGGCTTTGTCGTTCCTCTGCCCTCTGAGACGTTTGTGCCTTCAATTAGACCTGTGGCAGGATAGACAAAGGTACTATCAACTGTCGGCATGTTAGGGGAAGGAAGGACGAACGGGAGCCTTGTGTCATCGAACGTCATGTCTCGCTTCCAATTTTCCATTTTAATCACTGTTACATCTGCGTTGATATCAAACTCTTTATTAAACATGTTTGCGAGTTCCCCAGTGGTCATTCCATGTCTTAATGGGATTGGATAGAGGCCTACAAATGAGGCGTGTTCAAGTTCTAGTACAGGTCCCTCTACTTTAAGCCCGCTAATGGGATTTGGACGATCTAAGACAACAAAGGGAATGTTGTTTTCTTTTGCCGCTTCCATGGCATAGGCCATTGTATAAATATAGGTGTAATAACGAGTGCCAACGTCTTGAATGTCAAATAGAAGCATATCTACATGTTGAAGCATATCAGGAGTTGGTTTTCTCGTTTTTCCATACAAAGAGTAAACGGGTAGGCCTGTTTTTTCATCGGTATAGGATTCGATGCCTTCTCCTGCTTGTGCATCGCCGCGTACGCCGTGTTCAGGTCCATATAAGGCGGTCAGCTGAATATTTGGGTGTTCAAAGAGGAGGTCGACACTGCTTTTCATGTTTGAATCAATGCCGGTTGGATTCGTAATGAGCCCTATCCTTTTTCCTTTTAGCCATGAGAGGTTACTTGAGAGTAAGGTTTCGATCCCTGTTTTGACAGCTGTTTTTTTTCCTATTGTGTCTGTTCGTCCTTGATCTGTGGGGGAGGCTGCCGTCACTGTACTTATCATGAGAATGCTTGCGAGTATCAGGCAAGTCGTCTTCTTCAAAGGAATCCCTCCTATTTGATCTGCTTTCCTTTCAAGTTCAGTCCATAGCCAAAAGGGTAAAGGATTTGATTTGAATGAGTGACAGATGGGATATTGACTGGTAGTTTACCTTTAGGTGTTGCTGCTCCAAAGATTACTTCTAGCCCGGCAGGAATATTCGGTTGGTTGAATTGTCCGTTTTCGTACCCTTTAAAACCATAAACGGCAAGTAAGGCATCTGCTTCTTCAAAATTTGCGGCGTCATAAGGATTTCTAAGACTCATCATCACCATTTTTTTGTTTTGTGACATGGCTTCTTTCATGACAGCACGAGGGAAGGCGGTTGCCCATTTCTTTGGATCCTGTACATTGTCATCAATCACACCATCATTCACAGCTGGGTCATTTTGGATGACGTAAGAGCCTGTAATGACATAATCTGACTCTTGAATCAGTTTGGCTGTTTCCTTTGAGAAGGTTTTATTTGCAAAAGCGTATGATTGAAGATGGACAGGCTTAATCTTTTTTTGCTTGATTAGTGATTCAATGGTGACCTTCATTGCTTTTGTTTGGTCTTCGTAAGGTGCCATGACCACAATGTTGTTACCCTTTTTAGGCTTAAAAGGTAAGATCTTGTTTTTATTTTTAAGCAAAGTGATTCCTTCACGCGCCATTTTTTGTTCTGCTTTACGATGCGACTTTTTCCCAACGATTTGAGTCGCCTTTTTGATTTTTTCTTCAAGAGTTGCTGGTTTTTTGGTGGAAATGATGCCGCGTTTGATCTTTAATTGAAGAATGTTTTCGACAGATTGGTTGATCTGAGACATCGGGATTTCCTGATTTAAAACGGCTTGTTTTAAAGCATTGAACACATTGTCTAGGTTTTTCTCCGTTTTTAGGGAGGTGACAGGTGCTGGCATGAGGGCGATGTCGACGCCTGCTTTAATGGCCATCACTACGGCTTCTTTCTGTCCGAAGTTATCCGCAATCGCTTTCATATTTAAGGCGTCCGTCACAACAACACCTTGAAAGCCCATCTCTTTTTTTAATAAGTGTGTAATCACTTTTTTAGATAGAGTAGCGGGAACCATGATTTTTTCGCCATCTTTTTTACTTTGATAAGTTGTGTCGTCAATAGCTGGGAATTGAACATGGGCGGTCATGACCATATCCGCACCTGCGTTGATTGCTTGTTGAAATGGATACAGTTCAACCTCTTTTAAACGATTTATGTCATGTTCAACGAGTGGCAGTCCGTAGTGACTATCGACAGCTGTGTCACCATGTCCTGGAAAATGTTTTAATGTGGATATGGTCTTTTCCTTTTGAAGTCCTTTCATCGTTTGAAGACCAAGTCTTGTGACAAGTGCAGGGTCAGAGCCAAAGGAACGGACACCAATGACGGGGTTATTTGGGTTATGATTCACATCAAGAACAGGTGAGAAGTTTGTATTGATGCCTAAAGCGTTTAATTCTTTCCCGATGATTTTTCCTGTGTCATATGCATTTTTTATACTTCTAGAGGCGCCAATCGACATATTTCCTGGGAAATGTGTTCCCTTTTGTAGTCTTGTGACGATTCCTCCTTCTTGATCAATTGAAATGAGTAAAGGAATGTTTGGGGATGCTTTTTGAAATTCATGAGTGAGTTTGACGGTTTGTTTTGTTTCAGTGACATTCTCTGCAAATAAGATGACGCCGCCTAGATGATATTTTTCCACAAGTTGAGATACTTCTTTGTTCATTTTTGTTAAGCCTATAGGTGAAGATTCATTTTTTGTTTGCCAATGACGAAAGTCTGGCATGAGCATTTGGCCAATTTTCTCATCGAGTGACATGTCTTGAACCATTCGCTTAGCCGTTGGAATGGGGGCAGAGCTAACCTTCTCCATTGGAATGGATGAGGTTAGCAAGGACAACAGTAGGGTAGCGGGAACGAGAGATTTGAACATCTAATTCCTCCTTTTACTGAAAAGATTCGTAGATTGCGGTCATGATGCTTCCATAAGTACCCGTAGGGAACAGGTCACCTGAAAATTGATTAGGATTGGTTCCAGGTGAAATGACAGGCGAATGTTTTTTATTCGTTAATAAAACGATGCCTAGTTGATGTTTTGGGTCAATTAATGTCATTGTTCCAGTCCAACCCGTGTGACCATATGCTTCTTTACTTGCATGTGTCCCAAACATCCAGTTCATGTCAGTGTGTCCGTTTTTTCGCCAGCCTAGACCGTAAGTTGGATTCGTGTCTGAGGATGTTGTAAAGAGATCAATGGATGCTTGATCAAAAATAGTTGTCTTTCCATACTTGCCTTTGTTGAGCATAAGTTGGAGAAGTACGGCCATATCTGAAGTGTTAGAGAAAAGACCTGCATGACCTGAGACTCCAGCCATTGAGTAGTATGCTTTCTCATCGTGTACTTCACCTAGCAAGGTGTATCGTCGAATATGTTCAAATTCAATCACACCATCACGTGTATTCCCTAAGCGCTCTGTTGCTGCAAAATGCTTCGGTTTGAATCCTTTTTGCAGTGGATTGAATGTTGTATGTTTGAGACCTAGTGGCCGATAGATCGTAGATTCTACATATTGATCAAGAGGCATTCCTGTCTTTTTTTCGATAATCATGCCTAAAAGCATGTAGTCGATATCGCTATATACATGCTGCGTTCCTGGCTCGTATTGCAGGGGTACTTTAGGAAGCCACTTCATGGTCGTTTCTCTATCTTGTGAGAAAAATGAGCCAGCTGCTTCTTTGCTATAAAATAAGACACTGGATGGGAGCCCTGCAGAATGGGTGAGAAGATCCTTTACACGAAGTTGATCTTTTCCGGTTATCTTAGCTGCCCGTTCATCTTGAAAGTCTGGGAGAATCGCTTGTATTTTTTCATTCACGTCTAGTTTTTGTTCGTATACAAGCTTTTGAAGGGCATAGTTCGTGGCATACATTTTTGTGTTAGACGCCAAATCGAATAGTGTATTCTTTTTCATTTTTTTAAATGACTTGAGTGTGGATGTACCGTTGTATTTTTGCCGATAGCCGTAGGATTTTTGATGGACGATCTTCCCGTTTTTGATGATGATGAGAGCGGCTCCTGGAAATCCAGCGTCGATATCGTTTTGAATCATTTGATCAACCTTCCTAAGTTGCCTAGAAGAAAAGCCTACTTGTTCTGGCTTTTTCACTTTTTTTAAAACAGGGTATTCTTCAGGTGCATGGAGAGAGCTAGTTGCGAATGTTTGCACAGGTAAGCCAATGAGCATCAGCAGACATGTCATGATGAAAAAGTATTTCTTCAATTGCGGCGCCTCCTTATTCATTCGTATCCTTGAATTCACTCGCCATGTCATCATGAAATCCAAATAAGTATGTGAAGATGAATCCAGCCAAATATGCAATGAACAGACCGATTAAGTAAAGAAGCATTTGATGTGTGTGGACAATAAAGGTTAGCGGGAGTCCAGAGACACCAATTGCTTTGGTTGCAATTTGGAAATAGGCTTGAAATGCGCCGCCGATTCCAGCGCCGAGACAGGCAGTGAGGAACGGTCTTCCAAGTGGCAACGTGACACCGAATATAAGTGGTTCTCCAATGCCAAGCATACCTGAAGGAAGTCCACCTGCAATGGCTCTTTTTAGCTTTTTCTTTTTCGTCTTCTTTAGAATTGCGAAAGCAGCTCCTACCTGTCCTGCGCCTCCCATTGCAAGGATTGGCAGTAGAGGATCATCCCCAATGGAATGGATGAGCTCCATGTGGATCGGTGTTAATCCTTGATGAAGTCCTGTTACAACTAGAGGGAGGAAGGTAGCACCTAGTACAAAACCAGCGAAGATACCGCCAATGTTTAATAGGTAAGTGAGTCCAGCGGTGATGAGATCAGATAGAAACCCGCCAACTGGCATGAAGATCACATACGTAAAGATACCTGTAATGAGGAGTGTGATGGTTGGTGTGACGATGATATCAAGTGATGGTGGAACGAGGCGTCTCATTCTGGTTTCAACGAATGCCATAAAAATGGCTGCAAGAAGCACCCCGATCAGTCCGCCTCTTCCTGGTAGAATATTTGTGCCAAATAAAATAATGTCTGCTGAGGCTGGGTTGATGATGAGAATACCAGCGAGTGCACCTAATGCAGGTGACCCGCCAAATTCCTTCGCGGCATTTGACCCTACTAATATACCGAGATAGGCAAACAAACCTGAACCAATGACCGTTAAAATCATGGCGGTTTGCGATTTTCCATCAAGCCAGCCTGCTTGCACGATGGCTTTTGTGATTCCTGTAATAAGACCTGAGGCAACGAGTGCCGGAATGATGGGAATAAAGATGCTGGCAATGCGTCGTAGAAATAATTTGAAGGGGGTACGGTTTTTCTGTGAAATGGCTTGCTTGTTCTTTTTTGCTTCGTCATTTAAATGGTATGTTCCAGAGTTGCTTAGTAGCTGTTCAAATGCAATTGATACTTGATTGACAACGCCGGTGCCTAAAATGATTTGAAGTGTTTCCGCCTCGACGACGCCAATCACGCCATCAAGCTCTTTCATCTCTTTCATTTGTACTTTCTCGTTGTCAATCGGCGTAATACGGAGACGTGTCATGCAATGTGTATGGGAAGAAATATTATCTGAACCACCGCAGAGCGAAAGAATATCTTCCGCTAACTGCTGATATTTCTCTTGCTGACTCATGTTGAATCCCCCTTTGTTTTCCGTTTCATGGAGTGGATGGCATGCCTTGTCTTATCAATATAATGTGCGGTTTGCACGTATTGACGGGAAGCGACACTGAGGAATAAGACATCGATTAAGTAGAGCTGTGCCAACCTAGAGGAAGTGGCAGCACTTCGAAAGGGCGCCTCATTGGAACCGGCAGTTGATAGATGTACATCACATAACGCAGAAACGCTAGTCTGACCTGGATGCGTTAGGGCAATGGTTTTCACTTGCTGATCTTTGGCGAGTTGTAATGTCTGAATGATATCTATTGTTTCCCCTGAAAAGGATATTCCGAAAACAATGTCGTCCTTTCCCGCATTTGCGATGACTGTGGAGGCGATGTGCATGTCAGTAAATGCTGTGGCTGCATAGTTGATTCTCAGAAATTTCTGCTGTGCATCGGCGGCAACAATGCCAGATGCACCAACGCCGATAAAATGGATTTGTTTTGCTGATAGTAGTAGCTGAACAGCTTTTTCTAAAGAGTCTTCATTTAAAAGAGCCGCCGTGTCTTTTATGGATTGAATTGAATTTCCTGCTGCTTTTTGAATAATGGAGTGAAGAGGTTCATCTTGTTCAATATCTCTATAGCCTTGTTTATTAGTATCCATTAAATCCCCAGCAATTCGCATTTTTAAATCATGATACCCATTTAGCCCAAGAGATTTACAAAGGCGGATGACGGCAGAGCTACTTGCGCCAGCAGCCTGACTCATTTCGTGTATTGTGCTTTTTATGACTTTGTCAGGATGGGCGATGATATAGTCTGCGATCATTTTTTCGGATTTGGGGAGTTTTGATTTCATTGTATGGAGTAAGGTCAGTCCACCTGCTGACATAGAGTACCCTCCTTTTTAGGATTGATCATGTAAAATGGCTTTGTTAATGTGTCCGTTCGTTTGGTTTAGTAAGTCTTTCGCTGTTTTCTTGTCTGTGTTTGTCTGAAGCATGACGATGGCTGTTTTGACTTCAAGGTCTGCTGCTTCCAGTGTTTCTGTTGCATGTTCATAGGAAGTGTTTGTCACGTGTTGAATGATAGAGATGGCGCGTTCTTTTAGTTTATGATTGCTGACTTTCACATCGACCATGAGATTTTCATATACTTTGCCTTGTCTAATCATGACAGTGGTAGATATCATATTTAAAATCATCTTATGAGCGGTTGCTGCTTTCATTCGTGTCGATCCGGTAATTGCTTCTGGTCCAACGACCACTTCAATGGCGCAGTCAGCTAGCTGGCTTATCTCCGCTTTTTCGTTGCAACTGAGGGCCACCGTTTTTGCGCCAATGGATGTCGCATAGGATAAAGCACCAAGTATATAGGGAGTTCTTCCGCTTGCTGCAATGCCAACGACAGTATCTTTTGATGTTAGTTGAATGTGTTCTAAATCTTGCTTACCGGCTTCTTTACTGTCTTCTACATCTTCAGCAGCGTGTGAAAAAGCGTTGTCTCCACCTGCCATTATGCCGACAATCACATCAGGTGAAACGCTATAGGTGGGTGGACATTCAACAGCATCCATAACACCAATTCTGCCACTCGTTCCAGCTCCTAAATAAATCAACCTACCCCCATTTGTAATGGACTCATAGGCAAAATCACTAGCTATTTTTACATGTGGCAATACACAGTGAACCGCTTCAGCGACCTTCAAATCTTCTTGATTGATCATCTCGAGCATTGTGAGTGGGTCTACTTGGGAGATTTCCATTGTGTTTGGGTTTCTTGATTCTGTTGTTAAAGAACGTAGTTGAGACGGTTGCAAATAACATCCCTCCTTCTTTCTTTATTTTCAGTATATTGGTCGTGATATAAAATTTCAATGGAATATCCAAATGGTGAAACTAAATTTTAAAATATAAGGTGAAAAGAGAGGGGGAATTGTTAGAAAATAAAAAAAATAAAATTCTCCTTTACAAAAGGGGGACAACCTGTATATAATAACTTTTGTCAGCTTCACGGAAACAGCAAACTTGACGACTGGCCCGTTGGTCAAGCGGTTAAGACACCGCCCTTTCACGGCGGTAACACGGGTTCGAATCCCGTACGGGTCACCATAATGTGGAGGATTAGCTCAGCTGGGAGAGCATCTGCCTTACAAGCAGAGGGTCGGCGGTTCGAGCCCGTCATCCTCCACCATATGCCGGTGTAGCTCAACTGGTAGAGCAACTGACTTGTAATCAGTAGGTTGGGGGTTCAAGTCCTCTTGCCGGCACTGTTTTTCTTTTATCAATTCCATATGTGGAGGGGTAGCGAAGTGGCTAAACGCGGCGGACTGTAAATCCGCTCCCTCCGGGTTCGGCGGTTCGAATCCGCCCCCCTCCACCATTTTTGGGCTATAGCCAAGCGGTAAGGCAACGGACTTTGACTCCGTCATGCGTTGGTTCGAATCCAGCTAGCCCAGTCAAGACACCTTTTATAAAAAGGTGTCTTTTTTATGTTTGGAAAATGGAATGTATAACTATTCAAAATCTTGTTGAGTTGAGTCATGAGCCAGTGTAACAGTAAAATAAAGACATGAATGGAAAGGGGATGTACGTATGGGGGATAAACAAAAGATTACACTTGTGGGGGTTCCCATGGATCTTGGTCAAACGAGAAGGGGCGTTGATATGGGACCAAGTGCCATTCGATGTGCAGGAGTGAAAGAAAAATTGGAATCGCTTTCATTTGAGGTGGAAGACTTAGGGGATATTCCAGTCGAGCAAAGAGACGATGAAAAAGGACTTTTTACGAGTGAGAAGCTAAAAAATTTAACGGAAAATGCGGGGGCAAATGAGCTGCTTGCTGAAAAGGTCGACCATATCGTACAGTCCGGTTCTTTTCCGCTTATTTTAGGCGGTGATCATAGTATTGCTATTGGAACACTTGCGGGTGTTGCCAAGCATTATAAAAATTTGGGTGTGATCTGGTATGATGCACACGGCGACTTAAATACAGAGGAAACGTCACCTTCTGGAAATATACATGGTATGCCACTTGCTGTCAGTTTAGGAATTGGGCATGGTGATTTAATCAATATAGGTGGTTATTTTCCAAAAATAAAGCCCGAAAATGTCATTTTAATTGGTGCTCGCTCCTTGGACGATGGAGAGAGAGCATTGATTAGGGAAAAGGGTATTAAGGTGTATACGATGCATGAAATTGATCGGATGGGGATGACAAAGGTGATGGAGGAAGCCATTGAATACTTAAAGGCAAGTACAGATGGTGTGCATTTATCTCTTGATTTAGATGGATTAGACCCTGCAGAGTGTCCAGGTGTAGGGACTCCTGTTGCAGGTGGTATTAGTTATCGGGAGAGTCACCTTGCGATGGAGCTTTTAGAGGAGGCGGGCATTTTGACTTCAGCTGAGTTTGTTGAAGTCAATCCAGTATTAGATGAGCGAAATAAAACAGCAGAAGCAGCCGTCGCATTAATCGGTTCTTTAATGGGTGAAAAATTATTGTAAGAGCGGGACTTGTTCCCGGTCTTTTTTATTTTCAGAAAGGAAAAGTGAATTTTAAGAATATATTAAGGTTTTTACTGGCTGATAAGCGTAACACACTGTGAAAAATTTGTTACACTAAATTTTAGAGGAAAAATGAAACCTTTTGGAAAGAGGTTCGTATACATAAAGACCGGTGAAGGCAGAGGTTGAAAAATGATGGAAACAATGATTAAGAAAAGAATTAAGCAAGTCAAAAAAGGCGACCAGAATGCATTTGCAGACATCGTAGACCTGTATAAAGATAAAATTTATCAGCTGTGCTATCGCATGCTTGGAAATGCACACGAAGCAGAAGATATTGCACAGGAGGCGTTTATTCGTGCTTTTGTGAATATTGAAAGCTTTGATGTGAATCGTAAATTTTCTACTTGGCTTTATCGAATTGCAACCAACCTGACCATTGACCGTATTCGTAAAAAAAAGCCGGATTATTATTTAGATGCAAAGGTGGCAGGAACTGAAGGACTGAATATGTATTCTCAAATCGCAGCTGATGGCGTTTTGCCAGAAGATGAAGTGGTGTCTCTTGAATTATCGAGCACCATTCAGCAAAAAATTCTTAGGTTACCCGATAAATATCGATCGGTCATCGTATTAAAGTATATAGACGAACTCTCATTAAAAGAAATTAGTGAGATTCTGAATATACCGGTTGGTACGGTGAAAACGAGAATACACAGGGGGAGAGAGGCTCTCCGGAAACAGTTGAGAGACCTTTAAGTGAGGTGATTTTAATGAGCTGTCAAGATAAAATCGTCCAGCTTATGCATCAGTATTTAGACGGGGATCTTTTTCCCGAAGATGAAAAAGTATTAAAAAGCCATCTGCAATCGTGTGAGGAGTGCCGTACTCATTTTCAACAAATTGAGAAATCCATCGCGCTTGTGCAGAGTACATCTCATATAGAAGCACCATCTGATTTTACTGCAAAGGTGATGGCAGGTCTTCCAAAAGAGAAAAAGCGTGTGTCCGTTCACCGGTGGATCAAAGCGCACCCGCTCATCGTGGCCGCAGCTCTTTTCCTCATTTTAATGGGAGGAAGCCTATTTACGAGCTGGAATACGGATCATAATTTCAGTGTGTCAAAGCAACCGAATCTCGTTGTTGAAAATGATACAGTGACTGTACCTAAAGGTGAAACCGTCAAAGGGGATGTCACGGTCAAAAATGGCAAGTTGATTGTAGAAGGCAAAGTTGATGGAAATGTAACAGTCGTTAATGGGGAGCATTTGACTGCTTCTGCCGGACAAGTCACTGGTCAAATCAATGAAATTAACGAAGTGTTTGATTGGATCTGGTACAAAATGAAATCGACAGCACAAGATGTGATGAGAATCATTGGACCAGAGGAGCAAAAATAAATCAAACAGCATAGAGCAGACTCTTTTTTGGGGGCTGCTCTTTTTTTGTGCGTGATGTAAGCCATATATGGCAGGCATTTTCCTTGCTGAAACAAAATGTGGTATAATAGCCACGCTATGTATTTACACATAGGCTCTTTTTTTATTAAAATGCATCATACGAAGAAACTTGAAAAATCTGGAGGACGAGGAAATGGCTTTAGGGGATATTCCTATTTTGCAGTACCTCGGTCATGCTGTTGATATTCTCGTTGTTTGGTATGTGATATATAAATTAATGATGGTCATCCGCGGAACAAAAGCGGTTCAGCTCTTAAAGGGAATTGTGGTCATTGTTCTCGTCAGGATGGGAAGTGCGTATCTCGGTCTTAACACACTTCAATGGCTGATGGATCAAGCGATTACGTGGGGATTCCTTGCGATCATTATTATTTTTCAGCCAGAGCTTAGGAGAGCGCTTGAGCAGCTTGGGCGCGGCCGTTTCTTTTCGAGAAGTGGAACACCTGTAGAGGAACAGCAGCAAAAAACGATCGAGGCAATTACAAAAGCAATTAACTATATGGCGAAACGCAGAATAGGGGCGTTGCTGACAATTGAGCGTGATACGGGAATGAATGATTACATAGAGACAGGTATTCCTTTAAATGCAAAGGTCAGTTCTGAATTGCTTATTAATATTTTCATTCCGAATACACCACTACATGATGGAGCAGTTATTATGAAGCGTGATGAGATTGCAGCCGCCGCTTGTTATTTACCACTGTCAGAGAGTCCCTTTATCTCGAAAGAATTAGGAACTCGTCACCGGGCGGCAGTAGGTATAAGTGAAGTGACTGACAGCTTAACCGTTATCGTCTCAGAGGAGACAGGCGGCATCAGTGTCGCTAGAAATGGGGATCTCCATCGAGAATTGACAGAAGAAGCGCTTGAAAACATGCTCATTGCAGAGTTTAGTAACAACAGTAAAGATGCTTCCTCGACCAAATGGTATTGGAGGGGCAAGAAAAATGGATAAGATTTTGAAAAATCGCTGGGCCGTCAAGTTTCTTGCATTGGTCTTCGCGCTACTGCTGTATGCAGCAGTCAATTCAGCGCAAGCGCCCACGCCGAAAAAAATCGGTGAATCCTTTTTCCCAACATCTACGACAGATGAGGCAACCTTAACGGACATTCCTGTTAAAGCGTATTATGATGACGAGAAGTATGTCGTCACTGGTGTACCGCAGACAGTCAACGTCACCATTAAAGGATCAACAAGTGCTGTGAAAACAGCAAGGCAGACAAAGAATTTTGAAATATATGCAGATATGCAAAACTTGACGACAGGGACACATAAAGTTGAACTGAAGGCAAGAGATGTATCAAATGGGATCACATTAACAGTGAATCCGTCTGTGACAACAGTGACGATCCAAGAAAAAACAACAGCTGAATTCCCTGTCGAAGCGGAATTTTATAATCAAAATAAAATCAAAGACGGCTATTCACCTGAACAGCCCATCGTGAACCCGAAAAAGGTAACGGTCACTGGATCAAAGGATGTCATTGACAAAATATCGGTCATTAAAGCATTTGTGAATTTAGAAGATGTCGATCAACAAATTCAAAAAGAAGCGAAGCTCACTGTGTATGATAGCAGTGGGAACGAGTTGCCTGTCGAAGTGAGCCCATCGGTTGTGGATATTACCGTCCCTATCACGAGCCCGAGCAAGAAGGTTCCTTTTAAAATTGAAAGGACAGGTAAATTACCGGACGATATCAGTATCGAAAGCATTGAAGCGAGTCCGAGTGAGGTCACGGTGTATGGTTCTCAAAAAGTGTTGGATGCACTTGATTTTATTGATGGTGTCAAGCTGGACCTTAGCAAAATCAAAGATGATACAGAGATTGATGCCAGTATTCCACTGCCAGACGGTGTGAAGAAAGTTTCCCCTGAAACAATTAAGATCAAAGTGAAGGTTGCAAAAGCTGAAGAAAAAAAGATCGATAATATACCAATTTCCGTCGTAGGACTGAGTAAAGGTCTGACTTCTGAATTTGTGAGCCCGTCTTCTGGGCGGTTCATGTTAACAGCAAAAGGATCAAAAGGTTCGATTGATAAACTAAAGGCTTCAGATATTGAGGCCTATATCAATGTGGGAGACTTGGACGAAGGGACACACGAGGTCAAGTTGCAAGTGAACGGACCTCAAAATGTCACATGGACATTATCGAGATCAAAGGTGAAAGTCAAACTCACCTCGACCGATTCCGGGGATCAACCGGCCTCTGATCATTCATCTGATGATGACGTGAAGGAAGAGAAGAATAAAGAGCAATCGACACAGGACAAAGCAACAATAAAATCAAGTCAATGACAGCGGATAATAGAAGTACAAAAGAGGATGAAGCGACCTCTCGAATGGTAAGAAAAGGAGCGAATGAAACATGGGTAAGTATTTTGGAACTGATGGTGTAAGGGGTGTGGCGAATAGCGAATTAACGCCAGAGCTCGCATTTAAAATTGGGCGATTTGGTGGCTATGTCCTCACAAAAGATAAAGAACGTCCGAAGGTGCTTGTTGGGCGAGATACACGTGTATCCGGTCATATGCTAGAAGGGGCACTCGTTGCAGGTTTGCTTTCAATTGGTGCGGAAGTGATGCGTTTAGGTGTTATTTCAACACCAGGTGTGTCTTACTTAACGAAAGCGATGGATGCTGAAGCAGGTGTGATGATTTCAGCGTCTCACAATCCAGTTCAAGATAACGGCATTAAATTTTTCGGCGGCGATGGTTTTAAACTGTCAGATGAACAAGAGAATGAAATCGAGCAGCTCATGGATCAGCCAGTCGATCAATTACCACGACCAGTTGGAGCAGATCTCGGAACGGTCAATGACTACTTTGAAGGCGGTCAAAAATACTTGCAGTTCTTGAAGCAAACAGCGGATGAAGATTTCACAGGTATTCATGTTGCACTTGATTGTGCACACGGAGCGACATCTTCTCTTGCAACCCATTTATTTGCTGATTTAGATGCAGATGTATCGACAATGGGCACATCACCAAACGGATTGAATATCAACGATGGAGTCGGTTCTACTCATCCAGAGGCACTTTCTGCTTTTGTGATGGAAAAGGGAGCAGATATTGGTCTTGCGTTTGATGGTGACGGCGACCGCTTAATTGCAGTGGATGAAAAAGGTGGAATCGTGGACGGCGACCAAATTATGTACATATGTGCACGTTACTTGAAGGGCGAAGGTCGATTAAAGGATGACACAGTGGTGTCAACGGTCATGAGTAACTTAGGCTTCTACAAAGCGTTAGAGAAACAAGGCATTAAGAGCATCCAAACCGCTGTTGGTGACCGCTATGTGGTCGAGGCGATGAAAAAGGATGGCTATAATGTTGGCGGCGAGCAATCAGGTCATTTAATTTTCCTTGATTACAATACGACAGGTGACGGCATGCTTTCAGCCATCATGCTTGTGAATACGTTAAAAGCAACAGGGAAAACATTGTCAGAGCTTGCAACGGAAATGGAAAAGTTCCCGCAACTTCTGGTCAATGTCAAAGTATCTGATAAATACAAAGTGGAAGAAAATGAAAAGGTGAAAGCTGTCATCCAAGAAGTTGAAAAAGAGATGAATGGTGATGGGCGTATCCTTGTGCGTCCTTCTGGAACGGAGCCGCTTGTACGTGTTATGGCAGAGGCCAAAACAAAAGAGCTCTGTGATGAATATGTGTCCAGAATCACAGCTGTTGTAAAAGAAGAAATGGGTATTGAGTAAGAGTAAAAAGCAAATCGCGCCTAGCGGTTTGCTTTTTTTCACATAAACGTCATAAGTAGTGTATTCTGTACGAATGTTATATTTGAGGGCTCACGTGAGTGCCCTCATACATAGGAGAGTACAGCAAAGGTAGAACTTGACGAGCTTCATCGCATATGATGTAGGGAGGTCTCGATTTGTCAAAAGATGGGGATCACTCGCTAAATTGTGATTGACGGTGGTCAGACCTTATAGTACAATCATCCTTGTGTTACTGAATGATGATTCTACTAGGAAAGGCAGGGTAGAGATTCAGAAACCATTATAATTATAGCGCCCGAACTAAGCCCGGACGACAGTTGCTTAGTTGACGAGGATGGAGGTTATCGAATTTTCGGCGGATGCCTCCCGGCTGATCAAAAGAGATCACAGCCGCAAGTGTTTCTTTAAACCAAAGAGGTGACTCTTTGTACAAAGGGAATACACATGATCTCCCAAAATAAACATGTAGAGAGGGACGGAGAAATGTCCCTTCTATTTTAGTAGGCTTTCTTTGTCCCTTTCACATGATCGGGAGGAAGAATATTTATGTGTGGAATCGTAGGTTATATTGGTCAGAATGATGCGAAGGAAATCTTATTAAAAGGTTTAGAGAAGCTTGAGTACCGCGGATATGACTCAGCAGGTATCGCTGTGGCAAACGAAGAAGGCGTGCATGTGTTCAAAGAAAAAGGACGCATCGCTGAGCTTCGTGAGGTTGTTGATGCAAACGTGGCATCGACAGCAGGAATCGGACATACACGCTGGGCAACACATGGTGTACCAAGCCATCTAAATGCACATCCGCATCAAAGTGCTTCTGGCCGCTTTACGCTTGTTCATAACGGTGTGATCGAGAACTATGTACAGATGACACGCGAATATTTACAAGACGTCACACTAAAAAGCGACACAGATACAGAGGTTGTTGTTCAAGTCATCGAACAATTTGTGAACAGAGGTCTTGATACAGAGGAAGCTTTCCGTCAAACGCTTCTTCAACTAAAAGGCTCTTACGCAATTGCTCTTTTCGATAACGAAAACAAAGAAACAATCTATGTGGCGAAAAACAAAAGCCCATTATTGGTTGGTTTCGGAGAAGATTTCAACGTTGTCGCTTCTGACGCAATGGCGATGCTTCAAGTAACAAACGAATATGCGGAATTAATGGATAAAGAAATGGTCATTGTCACAAAAGACGAGGTTATCATTAAAAACCTTGACGGTGATATCATGACACGTCCTTCTTATATCGCTGAGCTAGATGCAAGCGACATCGAGAAAGGCACATATCCTCACTACATGTTAAAAGAAACGGATGAGCAGCCGCTTGTCATGCGCAAAATCATCCAAGAATATCAAGACGAAAACGGCAAGCTGTCAGTCGCTGGCGATATCGCAAGCGCAGTAGCAGAAGCAGACCGCATTTACATCGTGGCTTGTGGAACGAGCTACCATGCAGGACTTGTTGGTAAACAATATATTGAAGACTGGGCGAAAGTACCTGTAGAAGTGCATGTGGCAAGTGAATTCTCTTACAACATGCCGCTTTTATCGAAAAAGCCGTTGTTCATCTTTCTTTCTCAATCTGGGGAGACTGCTGACAGCCGTGCTGTACTTGTTCAAGTCAAAGAACTTGGTCACAAAGCATTAACGATCACGAACGTGCCAGGCTCAACGCTATCACGTGAAGCAGACTTTACATTGCTTCTTCATGCAGGTCCGGAAATTGCAGTAGCTTCAACAAAAGCGTACACAGCCCAAATCGCTGTTCTTTCAATTCTTGCATCGGTTGCAGCAGAATTAAATGGCCAATCTCTTGGGTTTGACCTTGTGAAAGAACTTGGAATTGTGGCAAACGCAATGGAAGCCCTTGTCGATCAAAAGGATGAAATGGAACAAATCGCTCGTGACTTCTTCACAGTGACACGTAACGCATTCTTTATCGGAAGAGGACTTGACTACTATGTATGCCTTGAAGGCTCATTGAAGCTAAAAGAGATCTCTTACATCCAAGCAGAAGGGTTTGCTGGCGGAGAACTCAAACACGGCACCATTGCTTTAATTGAAGAAGGCACACCGGTTATTGCCCTTGCAACGCAAGAGCACGTGAATCTAAGCATTCGCGGGAACGTTAAAGAAGTTGTTGCACGTGGTGCAAACCCATGTGTCATCTCACTGAAAGGCCTAGAAGACGAAGGCGACCGTTTCGTCCTTCCAGCTGTACACCCAGCACTTGCACCACTTGCGTCTGTTGTCCCATTACAGTTGATTTCTTACTATGCTGCGCTTCACCGCGGTTGTGATGTGGATAAACCACGTAACCTTGCGAAGAGTGTGACGGTGGAGTAGGGTTTAAATTAAATCGGATTTTTTATGTTTGCGAATAATAAAGTTGTTTAAATATGGAAGTTTTACATCCGTTCACTTATAATTATAAGCGAACGGATGTTTTTGTTCTAGGAGGAATTTTCAATGAAATTATCAATTGATAATTTAAATTTTAGTAACTTAGATAAAAAATTAAGCCATCTATCTAAAGAACAAATTGTAGAATTAATAGCAGCATATTATGATGGAGGGAAAATTAAGGATCTTTTGTCAGAATATGAAATAAAAACAACCGCATCAAATCTAGTAAAAGTATTTCCTGCTGTATTAAATGGTGAGTATTGTATAAAATGTGAATCGCCTATTGTTATGCATCTAGAATCTAGATCTTACTCTAATTACTTTAATAATCAACAGAGATATTGTTGTAATTGTGGACATCAAGAAACAACTTTTTGTAGATGCAAATTTTGTAAAAAGGAAAGAATGGAAGCAAAAAGATTAGAGGAAGAGCGCCAAAAAAAGTTAATAGAGAAGAAAAGACAATTATTATGTGATCATTATGAAGAAGATAATTGGGAGATGGTTTTAGAGACAGATTTGAGCTTAGAAGATAGACTTTATTTAGCGGTTATATTACGAGGCGCTCTTTCAGAAGATACAAGTTATATTGAACCTCTAGAAAACATTGAGGGGAAAATCGCACCTACAACAGAATATGAGAGAGAAATAATAAAGACATTAACAGGTAGAAACATTCTAGTTCCTAGCTTGCAATCAAAAGTAGATGACTTTGAAATAGAGTTTGTATCAGAAGATGAAAAACAATATAAACTTGCTTACTATATCTATAAAGTTCATTATCGTTTGAATGTCATGCCAGAAGATGACGACTACGATGCTATGATTAAGAGATTAATGTATCCTCATTTGAACAATGAAGAAGGTTTTAAAGATTTTTGTTACGAGAGTTGGAGACAAGTTGCACTGAATGAATGCTTACAGTATTTGTTATATCAAATGCATAAGGTGGGCTATACGTTTAATCCTGGAGAGAAGACAATAAAAGTTTTTGAGGAGCTTTTAGAACATTTTTCAGTCTCACAGATTTATAGCGTTATTTATCGATCAGTTGCTAACAGCACTCAAAGATATCAAGCTAGAGAAATCACAAAAATTCATGCTCAGAATTCAGTCATAGCTTCATGCGAAAGTTATGGTCAACGAGCAATAGCACAGGGATGGAAATTAACTCACTATGCACGTTTAAGAGATTTACCGGAGACGTATATTAGCAATGTTTTATTTACATCAATTATGCAAATAGCAGAACTGGGTTTTTCAGAAAAACCTACGCCAGATTTCTAAATGAAATGAGGTGACTATATGGCTAAACGTCAAATAGGTTGGACTGAAGCGAAAATCTCTCGATACATTAAGGAAGGTAAAGGGCAAGCTGAACTTGCTCTTTATAAGCCTTGGTTAACTCTTCAAGATGTACCATCTAGCGGACGTGTTCATCGTTTTATAGGGTGGAAAACATCACGTGAGCATCATTTATTATCAGATTTAGAATTTAACTACCATTGCTTCTATGATTGGGCAGACAACGTAATAGATATTCGTGAGCAATTCCCTTTAGATCGAGAAGTAACATTACAAATAGCTGACGACTTAGGTATAAAACATCCTCTCGATAATAAAACAAATACCAATATCGTTATGACGATAATTCGGATTTTGCCGGGACTTGCTTGTCCTACGCCTGGCGTTGTGAAGTGGCTGGTTTGGATGTCACAAAGGACGTGGGGGGTGAACTGTTTTTAATAGTGATTTTTATGGAAAAGTAAATAAAATATGGAAAATTAGAATTTATACATTATTAGGGTCCAGTTTTTTTTGCCTGATATGCCCCACTCCCTAGCCTAATAAGGGTTTTATGTAAGAAATCTATGTAGTAAAAAAACAGAAGAGACTTAACTCTTCTGTTCTTAATGATTTTATTTAGCATGGCAATATTACAATTATTTATTCTTTTAGTTGTTTTAAAGCTTTATAATCTTGAACGAAAGACGAATAGGAACTTTCTTCAGAAAAAGTAAATTGATTATTGACGATAAATTCCCCAAACGCTAAGAATCCCTCTCTTATTACTTTTGAATACTCATCTTTAGAAATTGTATTTGACATTTGATTTTCTTTTAATGCTGCATTATTCATACAAAATTTAAATCCTGAGTGATTGGTTAATATCTTAATCTCATATAAGGAATCTAATATTGATATATCATACTCATGATGACCAGGTGTTAATATAGGTTCAACTAATGTTTGCCATGTAAATAACAAATCGGTTGTTTCCATGTTTTCGGTTAGGATCAATTCAGAGTTATATTCTAATCTGATTGCACCTTCTAGATAATCATGTTCATTTTCATTTAAAGTTTGATTCACTAAATCAGCAGATCTTGGATGATCAAATCGTAAAAAAGTAGGGTTGTTACCTTTGTGGATATTTATATCTTTAACCAAAGTTTCAATCTTTAGCATTTTACCACCTCATTAAACTGGATATGCTGACTTTTCATACCCATCTTTCTCTATACTTACTTTACATATAGTCTACATTATCAGATTTCCTAACACAGGAAGATCAAAAAAATGAAAACAAATGAAAGGAGTTAGTCCCCATGCCTTGGAATACGATGATCGCTGTTGGTTTATTTGTTGTGGTACCTGTAGTCATTATTGCAGCAGTCGTTTACTTTATTAAAAAAAAGAACACTAAAACTTGAGCCGTATTCATATGAGCGGCTTTTTTGTATGCAGATAAATCAAAAGATTTAGTACAACAAGAGCCTCAAAGAGATGATTACACGATGTATGACGAACCATTTGTCCAGAACAGGCCTATAGTGCCCCACTGCCTTTGTGATAAAAGTGTGTTTACCTCCATATGTGTTAAAATACAATTTTGGTGTGAAAATAAAAAGGATTAGGCATGATATAAAGGAGCAAGTCAAGGATCATAAAAATACTCTAATGAAGAAAGTGAGAAGAGCATATGACCAAACATAAAATTTACACGATGAGTTTTGTAAAAGTCTATCCTCACTATATAGCAAAGGCTGAGAAAAAAGGTCGGACGAAAGAGGAAGTCGATACGATCATTCGATGGTTGACAGGGTATAGCCAAGATGAGTTGCAAAAACAGTTGGATAAGGAAACTGACATTGAAACTTTTTTTGCTGAGGCTCCTCAGCTTCATCCGTCTCGTCACCTGATCAAGGGAGTGATCTGTGGTGTGCGAGTAGAAGATATTGAAGAAGAAACAATGCAGAACATTCGATATATGGATAAGTTAATTGATGAGTTAGCTAGAGGGAAAGCGATGGAAAAGATTTTGCGAGCATCTTCATGAAGTTGCGTCAAGAATAGTGAAAGGTGTGCGATGTTAGGATAAATGATTCAATTTACTATCAACCATACAACCAACGAGTCATTAGATAAAATAGTAGCGATGCAAATATTAGGTGTCATGACTGCTTTAAAAGAGGGTCTTATCACGATTGAAGAGGCGGAAAAGGTTATATTTAGCCCTCGTCATATGGATCTTTTTAAGGCAAATGGTGGATCAGAGGAATTACTCAATCTAATCCATTTAGGCACTGAACTAGAGGATGTTGAGAGTGTCATCCCACATGAACTTGAAGCCAGTATAGAGGAAATATACGTCCTATGTATTCGCTTTTTAAAAAAGAGAACGGAATGTAAAATAGAAGAACATGTTTTCAAGCCTAGTGAATGAACTTCACTAGGCTTTTTTCATGCCCTTATAGTTCATTCGATTGATAAAAATAAAATCTTTTTTGAACGGATTCACCCTTTGTGTCGTCAAAAGAAGTGATATGACAAATAAACATCATTTTATGAAAAGGAGTGGTGAGGATGGATATCAAGCTATTATTACCTCTTATTTTGTTACAAGTCATTTTAATGGCAATTGCTTTACTGGATTTATTCAAAAGAGACTCATCAAGAATTAGAGGTGAAGTGAAGTGGGGGTGGGCATTGGTGATCGTGTTTGTAGCGAGCGCCGGGCCACTTATGTACTTGATTTTTGGACGTAAACAATAGAAAAGGGGGAGTTAAATTGAACATGCTGGAGTGTCATGAGCTGACAAAAACATATGGTTCGCGTGAAATTTTGAAAAATGTCTCTTTTTCAGTTGGGGAAGTTGGTTGTGTGGGCTTTTTAGGAGCCAATGGCGCAGGGAAGACGACAACAATTCGTATTCTGACAGGGCTTGCACGTCCTACATCTGGAGTCGTGAAGGTAGCTGGGTTAGATGTCACCCAGGACATGAATCGAATTAGCCATGTGATTGGGTATTGTCCTCAGAATCCTGCCTTTTATCAGGATATGACGGGACAGGAATGGATGCATTGGGTTGGGGGATTATTTCAATTAGATAAAAAAACGATTCGTTCTAAAACGGAGGAGCTGTTAAAGCTGTGTCACATTTATGAGGCGAAGGATCGTTCCATTGGGAGCTATAGTGGAGGAATGAAGCAGAGGCTGGCTATTGCACAAGCACTCATCAACAGCCCGAAGGTTCTCATTTTAGATGAACCTGTATCCGCACTTGATCCAATGGGAAGAAAAGACGTCCTGACCTTGATTGAACGTTTAAAGGATCAAATGTTGATCTTTATGTCGACGCATATCTTGGATGACATTGAACGGGTGGCGGATCATATTATCATGATCAAAAATGGAGAAATATATATGTCTTCTTCCATGAAGCAAATTCAAAAAGATTATGTTCAGCCAGTGATCGAATTTCAATTAGAAAAAAAGAGTGCTGAATTAGTGACCATGTTAAATGGGCTTGATTGGGTGGAGGAATGCATAGATACGGGGGAGACTTACCAAGTGCGAGTAAGTGATAAACGAGCGGCATTAAAAGAGTTACCGGGACTGATCACGTCTACTGGTGGCATTCTATTACATTACCAATTGTCTAAACTAACACTTGAAGATATCTTCTTAAAGGTGGTGAACGCATGATGATGTTCAAAAAAGAATTCAGGGAATTATTCACAAGTTATAAGATCTTATTTGTTCCAATTATTTTTACGATTTTAATGATTACACAGCCAATTACGTTGAAAATGTTACCGGATTTATTATCATCTTCGGCCAATTTACCAGAAGGATCTACGTTTTATATACCAGAGCCTAGTGCGGGGGAGGCTTTAGCGAGTGCGTTAAGTAAATTTGATTCGATGGGTGTTTTTATTCTCATCATGATTGTCATGGGTACGATTGCTGGCGAACGAGCCTCTGGCGTGATTTCAATGATCATGGTGAAACCGATCAGTCGAACGAGCTATTATATTTCGAAAATATGTGCCTATGCCTGTCTCACCATATTCAGTCTGGTTGTGGCAGTGCTAGCCTCTGTTTATTATGTTGACATTCAATTTGGACAATTGGATTGGCTTGATGTGTTAAAAGGAACACTTCTTTATTCCCCGAATTTATTACTGATCGTGGTGTCGACAATTAGTGCATCAGCATTCTTTAAGCGATCAGTGACGGCAGGCGGTGTTTCCCTATTAATTAACCTGTTTCTCTTTACAGTTCCTCAGTTTTTCGAAAATTCACTGGGAAAGTATGCACCGAAAGGAATGACAAGTGCAGCAGAAGAAATGATCTATAAAGGAACACTATCAGATCATGCACTTACAAGTTTACTCGGTGTAACAAGCTTGATTATTCTCTTTTTCTTTATAGGATTGCTTCTTTTTAGAAAACAAGAATTATAGTATCAATGTACCCTTTGGATCTGTGAATCTAAAGGGTATTTCTATGCTTCTTTTTAAAGTATCTATATTGAATTCTTCGTGTATACATCATATGGTAATATTAGGGTGAATGAAAGGGCCTAAGAATATCTCTGTAGGCAAAGATGGATTGCCTAGCGATTATGTGTGACTCATTAAAAAGGGAGCTGATTGTGTCATGAAACGAGAAGATAAACTGTCTCAATCCGTTCAACAATTAGTCAATGCAAATGAAGAGACGGTACTTCAAGCGATGGAGGAATTGAAAAAGTCGGGGAAAGATGCCGTACCAGTCCTTGTAGAAGCTTTAAAAGAAGAGGGACCTTCACGAAATATTGCAGCAGCTGTTTTAGGGGAGTTTGGCGAGGATGCACAAGGCGCAGCAGAGCGACTTGCACAGCTACTTGAAAGTGAAGAGGAAGAAACGAGAATGGCGGCTGCAATCTCTCTCATGAGGATTGGCCAGCCAAGTTTACCTTTTCTCATTCCTCTAGCTAAACGTCAAGGTGCTACTTGTTTTTGGGCATCATGGTGTATCTCCTGGATTGACCCATCAAAAATTGAACAAAACATGTACGAGTGTATGAAACAGGAACGACAACAACCTTCGGGGAACGTCGCACAATCCGCAGCAAAAGAGGCATTAAAGAAAATCGTGGCTTTTAAATTAGGTTGATGGAAGCGCAAAGCCTCACATGGATGGGGCTTCCTTTAGTCGGAAAGCGAATTTCGGAAAATGATAAAAAATAAATAATCATGACGCTAATGATGTATAAGTATAATCTATATCAAGACAGGATGATGGTAAGGAGGTCCATATTGTTGTTTAAGTCGAATAAACAATTAAAACGAGATGTTGTTTTTTATGCAGGTGTAGGAGCTGTTATTTTGGTGATCCTCATGTTGGACCTACTGCCTCTATCAGCAAAATGGGAATTCTCCCTTATTTTCTTCGGATTGGGCATATCGTTTTATTTGAAGTTCTTGCTATGGAAAGAAGAAAAAGAAAAACAAGAATGAAGAGGTTTAAGCCTAGAAATGTCTATTCTGGGCTTTTATTAAATTTACCTTAAAACACATCTTTCTGACAGGGCATATGAACCATTTTTTTAAAAGTGTGGTAGGATAAATATGCTTTATTTTTATATTTTTATTTTTCGAAGGAGTTGTCGTGTTGAAGGGATCGAGGGTCGAGCTAATTGATAGTTTGCGTGGTTTTAGTTTATTAGGAATTTTGATCGTGAATATGCTAAGTTTCCAATATGATTATGATTTTGAAGCAATGTATCATTCTAACATATGGGGACAGGGATTCGGGGCATATGTAACCGAAATTCTGTTCCAAGGTTCGTTTTATCCAATTTTTTCATTTTTGTTTGGCTATTCTTTTATCAAGTTGATTGAGTCAACGCAGGCAAAGGGATTAAATACGAATGCCATTGTCATTCGTCGGGGATTTGGTTTGATTTTGCTAGGGATGCTTCATTTTATATTTGTTTGGAATGGAGATATCCTTCTTTATTATGGCGCTTGTATGTTCTTCTTAATGATATTTATGCGAAGCAAGATCAAAACAATGCTCATATGGGCAGGATCATTAGGTGCAGTGTCTTTAGTGGTCATGCCTTTTATGACGAAATTGGCTGTAGGAAATGCTGCATTGCTAACGGATGTGTATGCGACCGGTACTTATTGGGATATAGTATTGGGCCGGATTACAATTGAAGACGATATGGTCATTGTCACCGTGATTTTGGCCATTATGAGTATTGTGTCGTTGCCATTATTAGGCTTCATTTTTGGTACTGTTATGGCGGGTCCATTTGCGTTACTTGGCATGGCCATTGCCAAACGAGGGCATTTGACAGAAGAAGATCGAGGCATGGCTTACCGCAGAGGCTGGGTTTGGGTGATTTTACTTGGGTTGACGCTAAAATGTGCGACGTTCATTGATGCCCCTTGGAGCGGAAATGTGGTCACGTTAGGCGCTTATGTGCTGTCAATTGGTTATATTCAAGCCTTTATCGTCTTCTACTATTCAAAAGCAGCTCAAGGACTTAAACGTCTGTTTGCAGGGCTTGGTCGTTTATCTCTATCTAACTATTTGGCACAATCGATCATCTGTACAACTATTTTCTATTCTTATGGACTCGGTTTATTTGGTCAAATGGGTACGATGTTCGGATTGTTGATTGCTGTTTGTCTATATACAGCACAGTTATTGATCAGTTATTTCTATTTGAAAAAGTGGAGAAGAGGACCTGTGGAATGGCTCATGGGGAAATGGGTGTATTGGAAGTAATATGTTTTGTTTTTAAACATTTTACCATGACACTTTTGGAAATTTCTCATCAGCGTTTTAATATTGGTACTCTAAAAAACACCCTTACTATGGTTTAGTAAGGGTGTTTTTAATAAAAGGTAATATGAGACTCATGATAAAAGCAGAAATAAACGCACTGATTGTGAGAAAAGGGAAATTAAGTTGAAATGTTAGGATTAAACTAATGGAAACAGATGTTAAGAGCGCGACCATAAAGATTTTCAGTTTTGGTTTTAAACTGAAATAACCAACAATATAATATAAAATAAAATAGAGCAGAACCGTAATGGCTGGTATATAGAGTAATAGTAAAAAGACATACATGAAAATTTCATTAAAATCATGTCGATCTACTCTTCCTATCGCGATAAATCTTGCTATAAAGAGGATACTAAGAAATATGGTGTAAAAAATAATAAATCCATATACAGAACGTTTTACAATTAACATAAAATCCCCTCTCACCCTCTTTGTACATCATATCCCAATTTTCCGTTTTTTACATCTCTTATTAAAGATTGCTTGTAAAACAGTAATGTGTTGGTGCAAAATCCATATATGATGTATACAAAATAAACTTCTACAATCAAGATTATTTTTCGGAAGGATTTATTAAATAATTTCATAAAATGCATGTTTTTATAAATCCCTAGAAATAAGAAGGTATTTAAGAAGTAAATTAGATTGTTTAAATCTACTATATTCTTTTAATTATCTATTGAAAAGAGTGGGGAATAAAAGTTGGTATATACAATATAGGTTTTTAAAACTGAAATCAAAAAAGGGATAATGTATATTGATTACCATTTTTTGAAGTGGTAACCTTTTGGTAGAGGGGGATAAAAGGGGAGAATTTTAATGGTAAAGAGTACAAAGAGTGAGACAAAATGACTTAATCATCATTGTGTTGTTGTTTATTTCAGCTTTAATTGAATGGTATATAACACCAAGGATATTTGAGGTGAACATATGAATAATCGTGTATTAAACATACTAACCAATATATTGCTTGTTTTAGCTGTAATTTTATTGTTGAGTTTAGATAACAAGGTGATTGGAATCATTCCAATACTAATAGCAATCTTTATTTTCTCTTTTCAATTTTTATTGACAATTAGAAATAAAATGATAAGAATAGTTTTTATTTCTTTTCAAAGCATACTCTTAGTACTAATCATTTATTTTGTGATTAAACAAATGTTATAGGAGTCAAAACTATGATATATTTACTGGCCATCATGATAAGCTATTTTTTATTTTATGTCAGTGACTATTTAAAATGTTAAAGAAAAGAAAGGCATCTTTCTCAAAAGCGGTCGGTTTTTGTGTAGCTTATTGGACTATTCAAATTGCAGGTGCCATCATTTCTAAAATGATGTTGAGTATTTAATGAGAAAAATACTGTTTTTAAAAATACGTATTTAGTACATTATGTTTAATGGATTAAATACGTGTTTTTTTGTAATTTAAATTTCTCTAACGTTCCATTAAGAGCGAAAGAGGTTTCGATAGTTTTATTTCATGATAACTTTATGAAGGTTAAGCAAATGAATTCGAATATATTTAATTACCAATACGGCAACCGCAAGAAGGATTTTTTTATATAAGAATAGAAAAATTGAAGGCATTCTTTTTTCTGATTATTAAGATAATAGTGTTTTCCTCAAAAAAACAATTGTTTTTTATAGGTAGATTTATTATGATAATATACATCAAAAGATTGATGTTTCATAATCAGAATGAACATTCTGTTTTTTTATTTTATGTTGTTTGTTGATGAGGGGGAAGAAAAGTGGCTCAACAGGAATTAAAGAGAGGGTTAAGTGCTCGGCATATTCAAATGATTGCACTTGGCGGAACTATTGGTGTTGGCTTGTTTATGGGATCGGCAAAAACGATTCAATGGACGGGGCCGTCGGTTCTACTAGCGTACGCGGTGTGTGGGGTTTTTATCTTTTTTATTATGCGTGCGATGGGGGAAATGTTATATCTTGAACCGAGTACAGGATCATTTGCTACATTTGGGCACAAATATATTCATCCGCTTGCGGGGTATATGACTGCTTGGAGTAACTGGTTCCAGTGGGTCATTGTAGGGATGGCTGAAATTATTGCTGTCGGGACTTATATGAAGTATTGGTTCCCTGAATTACCGGCTTGGATTCCAGGTCTCATAGCGATGATTATTTTAGGTGCGGCGAATTTGATTTCGGTCAAGTCGTTTGGGGAATTTGAATTCTGGTTTGCTATGATTAAGATCGTGACCATTATTTTAATGATTATTGCGGGTTTAGGCATTATTTTCTTTGGGTTTGGAAATGGTGGAACAGCCATCGGTTTGTCTAATCTTTGGGAACATGGCGGGTTCTTTACAAATGGAATAACTGGATTCCTGTTTGCGTTGTCTCTTGTCATTGCCGCCTATCAGGGAGTAGAGCTGATAGGGATTACAGCGGGTGAGGCACAAAATCCGCAAAAAACATTGACGAGTGCAATCAATAGTATCATCTGGCGTATTTTGATTTTCTACATCGGGGCGATCTTTGTTATTGTGACTGTGTATCCATGGGATCAGCTAAATAGCCTTGGCAGTCCATTTGTGGCTACGTTTGCGAAAATTGGTATTACTGCTGCGGCAGGTATTATTAACTTTGTTGTGATTACAGCTGCTATGTCAGGCTGTAACAGTGGTATTTTCAGTGCAGGCCGTATGCTTTATACATTAGGTGTCAACGGACAGGCGCCAGCTTTCTTTACAAAAATCTCGAAAAATGGTGTGCCGTATTTTGGTACATTTGCTGTGCTGATTGGTTTGGCGATTGGGGTTGTCTTGAATTATGTATCCCCTCCAAATATTTTCGTGTATGTGTACAGTGCGAGCGTACTTCCAGGCATGGTGCCTTGGTTTGTTATTTTAATTAGTCATATTCGCTTTAGAAAGGCAAAGGGTGCAGAACTTGACAAGCATCCGTTTAAGATGCCATTGGCGCCATTTTCTAATTATATAACAATTGGTTTCTTACTGATGGTTCTTGTGTTCATGATTATCAACCAAGATACGCGTATTTCTCTCATTGTGGCAATCGGGTTCTTGATTTTAGTCGTGCTGAGCTTTTATGTATTTGGTATTGGAAAGCGAAAACCGATCCAAACAGAATCAACTGAACATACAGTGGAATAATAGAAAGCCTTGCGGATGAACCGCAAGGCTTTTGTTGTTAGATTGAAGCTTTTACACGCTGAAACACATCTGGAAAATTGGTGAATAGACCAGTAATCCCGTATTGTAGCAGGCGCGTCATGTCGGCTTCGTTGTTTACTGTATATGGATGGAGGAGGAGTCCGTGGCTTCTTACTTGTTTCACGTTCTCAGGCGTTAGTGCTCTAAAGTTTGGTCCGACACCTACCGCGTATGTTGTGATATATTGCAGTTCTTTGTCAGTTATGGACGTCATTTGATCTCTGTCTAATAACTGGACTTTCGGAACATGTGGGGCTATTTGCTGTAGTTTTAATAGGCTATCTTGGCTGAAGGATTGGATGATGACCTGCCCTTTTTTAGTATGTTTCCCGAGAAGATGATGTTTTTTTAAAGTAGCCAGCAGCTTTTCTTCCATTTGAGGGTAAAGGTCTGGTTTTTTTGTTTCAATATAATAATTGACTCGTTTGCCGAAATGGCGGAGGACTTCATCTAGTGTCAGCACGCGTTGTCCGATATAGTTGGCATTCTGTTTGTCGGGATAGGTTTTGTTAAACCATGTGCCGGCATCCAGTTGTTTGATCTCCGCAAGTGTGAGATCTTTGATCCAGCCAGTTCCGTTTGTGGTTCTATCAACGGTTTCGTCGTGCATGACGATCAGGTGTCCATCTTTCGTCATTTGAAGGTCGAGTTCGATGTAATCTACGTTCATCTTAGTGGCGAGTTGATAGGCAGCCAGGGTATGCTCTGGTGCATACCCTGATGCTCCGCGGTGTGCAACGGTTAGAATACGATCTGGAGATAAAAGATTTCCGTGTGCCGAGATGGTGGTGGGCACCCATGCAAAAGACAGCAAAGCAAAAGAGAGCAGCAAGAAAGCAAGTAATCTACTTTTCTTCATATTTCATCCTCCTTTTGGTAACTGCCTCCATCATAAAAAATAGATGTAAAGAGCATATTGGGCGGATATGAATCTTTTATGTGATTTTCATTAAGCTTGCTCGATCTCCTTGCCTGTATTCCATGTCATGGCAAGGAATACAATTGCAAGCACACAAGAACCAACGAGTAATATGAAGCCTCCTGTCCAGTCATAGTGATCGACGACTACGCCCATCATGGCATTGGCAAAGGCAGATCCACCAATATAGCCGAAGAAGCCTGTGAGTCCCGCAGCAGTGCCGGCGGCCTTTTTAGGAGCGAGATCTATGGCTTGCAGTCCAATCAGCATGACAGGGCCGTAAATTAAAAAGCCGATGCTGATGAGGGCAATGTTATCAATCATTGGATTGCCCGCTGGGTTTAGCCAATACACAAGAACCGCTATCAAGACACCGACCATAAAGATCACACCTGCAGGCGCGCGGCGACTTCTAAAGAAGCGATCACTGATCCATCCGCATAACAAGGTGCCTGGTATGCCCGCATACTCATAAAGGAAATAAGACCAGCGTGAATTCTCTGGTGAAAAGCCTTTTGCTTCTGTTAAATAGGTAGGTGCCCAGTCTACAACGCCATAACGAACGAAATAAACAAAGACGTTGGCAATGGCGATATACCAAAGAAATTTATTGTTGAGTACATATTTAAATAAAATCTCTTTTACCGTTAATTCTTTTTCTTGATCTTCATATTGTTGAGCCGGATAGTCATGTCGGTATTCTTCAATTGGTGGAAGCCCAGCGGATTGTGGGGTGTCCCGCACAAGCAGAATGATGACAAGAGAAACAATAATAGCAATGATGGCAGGGAAGAAAAAGATACTTTTCCAAGTGGCAAATAGGACAATGCCTAAAGTGACGAGCGGTGCAAGCACTCCCCCTCCGATATTGTGAGCGACATTCCAGATTGACATCTTCGTTCCACGTTCACTGATTGAAAACCAGTGCGCCATCGTGCGTCCGCATGGCGGCCATCCCATTCCTTGAAACCATCCATTTAAAAACATGAATAAGAACATGATCCATACACTGGATGTCACCCATGGAAAGGAGACAAATAGGATATTGATCATGGCTGATAGAAAGAGTCCAGTCGCTAAAAAATACCTCGGGTTACAGCGGTCCGAGATCATGCCCATGATGAATTTACTAAAGCCATAAGCGATGGAAACGGCCGCTAGGACAAAGCCTAATTCACTTTTGGTAAACCCTTCTTCTTGTAGGTAAGGAATAGCAAAGGCAAAGTTTTTGCGTAGTAAATAGTAGCCCGCATATCCGATAAAGATTCCTAAAAAGACTTGCAGGCGCAACCGTTTATAGGTTTCGTCTGTTTTGGCATCATCGAGCCTATCGATATGCGGAGCCGGTTTAAACCACTTCAACATATAGATCCTCCTTTTGTAGATATGAAGAAAAAGGTTGAGATCTGTTCATGATCTTGTACTTTTTCAACGAAAGATATAAATTGATAGCGCTTTCTTGTACTCCTATCATATCGGCTGGAAGAGGTGTTTATGATGAGGCTTTTGTCATTATTTTGGAAAAACAAGACATGAAAAAAATCCGCACAATGGCGGATTCCTCATGAGATAGAAACTTTAATTTTTGCAGATTTCTTGAGCTTTTCAATTTCTGTTTGGATGAACTGTTGTTTTTCCTGAAGTTCTAGTTGTTTTTTGATTTGAGATTTGATGTCTTTGTAATCGGGTGCTTTTTGTTTCTGTTTTTTCATTTGGTCAGCGTATTGATCATAGTATGCTTTGACATCCTGTTCAGATACTGAAGGTGCTTTGATTTCTTTATCGACATATTGGCTATATTTGATGCTATCGGCAATATCACCTTTTAGCTGATTGATTGTCAGACCACTCTTTTTAAGGGCTTCTTCAAATTGTGCGTTGTCTTTGAATTGTTTCTTTTCTTCAGCTAGCTGTTTGTCTACTTGCTTGTCAGAGGCCTTGAAGCCTTTCTTCTCAGCATCTTGCAGGATCAATTGTTGACCTACAAGCGCATCAATGGTTTGTTTCTTGACTTGCTTTGCCCCTTCTTTAGAAGTTGGGTCTTGTCCTGCTTGCTGAAATTGACCTTGAATCGTTGATAATGCGCTATTATATTCACTGCCAGTGATTTTATCTTTGTTGACGGTGGCTACGATCTTTTGATCATCTATTTTTTGTGCGTCTAACTTCTTTTGCATGTCTTTTAATTGCTTTTGCTGCTCTTTTTCATCCGCCTGCGTTGTCTCGTTGTTTTTGGCAGAATCCTGCTTCGCATCATTTGATGTGCAAGCTACTAATCCAATCGATAACAGACAAGCGGTGAGTGAAAATGCGATCTTTTTCATGCTATCTTATCCCCTTTCGGTATGAGAACATCTAGTGCGGATTCTAACCGTTTTAAAGGAAAAATAAAACCGTATCGTTGAATTGTTAGCGAATTGACAATTCTTTTACTTGTTTGTTCATATTTTGTCTTCTCTCGGTCATCATATGACAAACTCAAGATGGAAACAGTTGTGCAATTGCTTCATCTACATTGGTGATAGGCTGGCGGCAGGTAAAGTTTTCACAAATATAGACGGTGGTCTTATTGTTGATTGTTTTGTAATCTTTTACAAATGGTGCTAGATGGTGAAGATCTGCTCCTGATTCAGCGGTCAGGATCACATCAAATGGCATCGAGTGCTTCCGTATCGTCTGTAAAAGTCTCTCTTTCTGAGGATCCCCTTTTTTTCCAAGAATGATGATTTCTCGCTTGGTGGCATATTGATATAAATATCCTTGTAAGAAGGCTGTATGACCGCTTGGATAGGAAGAAACATCGACGTAAAAGGCTTTGAACATGTTCTCTAGTTTCTCGATCCAGTCCTGCCTTCCAATCATCCTGGACAAAATAAGCAGCTGTTTTAGTGCTGTGCTGTTACCAGAAGGCATAGCACCGTCATATACTTCTTTTTCACGAACGATCAGCGCTTCAGCATCAGATCCAGAGAAGAAAAAGCCCCCTTTTTCCTCATCCCAGAATAAATCAAACATGTTCTCAGCAATGGTCTTTGCCTTTTCAAGGTACATGAATTCAAAGGTAGCTTCATATAAAGACAGGTAAGCTGACAGCATATGTGCATAATCCTCGATAAACGCCAGATGCTTCACATCCCCGTCACGGTATCGAACCATCATGCGTCCATCTTTGATAAGGTGTGTTTCAAGGAAGGACATGGCTTGTTGAGCCATACTGATAGATTCCTTTAAATCAAACACACTTCCTGCTTTGGCGAGTGCAGAGATCATCAGTGCATTCCAAGACGTAAGCACTTTGTCATCAACAAGCGGTGCTGGTCGCTGTTCCCTTGCAGACAGTAATATCGATCGAGCTGATTGCAGTTTTGTCTGAAGGGTCTCTTCGTCTATTCCCAGCGATGTTTTGATGTCATCGAAAGGCGTCGAAATGGTATGGGGAATGTTCAATCCTTCAAAATTCCCCTCATCTGTGATGTGATATACGTTACAAAATAAAGCACCGAGGTCGTCACCTAAAAGAGTCATGATGTCATCTTTTGACCAGACATAATATTGTCCTTCTTTCCCTTCCGAGTCAGCATCGATTGCTGAATAGAACGAGCCGTCACTACTCATCATGTCCCTTTTGACAAATTGAATGAGGTGGTGGACAAGGTTTTTGTAATGTGGGAGCTGCGTGATCTGGAAGACTTCAGTATAGGTCTCTATCAGCAAAGCGTTATCATAGAGCATCTTTTCAAAATGAGGCACGAGCCACTTCTCATCTGTTGAATAACGAGAAAACCCTGAACCTATATGATCATATATGCCGCCATTTGCCATGCCATCTAACGTTTTCGTGACTGCATATAACGCATTTTCTTGCCCTGTCCATTCGTAATAACGCATAAGAAACGTGAGCATATGAGGGGCAGGGAATTTTGGCGCAGAGCCGAATCCACCATACAGCGTATCGAAGCTGCTCATGAGCTGGTAATAGGCTTGATGAATGACGTCTTGAGAGAGTGTTTTTTCAATCTGCCCTGCTGCTTTAATTCGTAGATTGTTTGTTGCTTTTTCCGCCAAAGACTCGATATGATCACGATCATGGTGATACGCATCAAGCAATTGAGTCAAGGCTTCAATGAAACCTGGGCGGCCATAAGCACTTCTCTTTGGAAAATATGTTCCTGCATAAAAAGGTTTTTGGTCAGGCGTAATAAACACATTGAGTGGCCAGCCGCCTTGTCCCGTCATCATCTGGCAAACGGACATATACATAGAATCAATATCCGGACGCTCCTCACGATCGACTTTGATTGAAACAAAGTGTTCATTTAAGATATCAGCGACTTCATGATCTTCAAAGGTTTCGTGAGCCATGACGTGGCACCAGTGACAAGTGGCATAGCCAATGCTCACAAGCACTGGTTTGTTTTCACGTTTGGCTTTGTCGAATGCTTCGTCTGACCATGTGTACCAGTTGACCGGATTGTAGGCATGTTGAAGGAGGTATGGGGACTTTTCGGCGACTAATTGATTGGGTATTTTTTTGTTTGACATGGGATTCCCTACTTCCATTTTTAAATTACTCTTCATTATCATTCGTCTATTTTTACTCAATTATTGGAATGGATTGATTTTGTAGATTCTGAAGACGAAGAAGACAGAGTTGAGTATTTTACGTCTTTCCTTGTTTTCACAAGAAATTCTTTGTACATCAGTATAACTTAATCATTTTAAAGTGATATTGATTATTTATAGCAGTCTGTTTCTATTATAAGTTTAATTCAAAAATCTTTTGGTATAAGGGAATTTGAATTAGTATAATTGGTTTTTCTGCAAGGAGATTCATTCAATTACTTGTTAAATCTGGTATTATAATGGCATTCCCTTTTGTATATTATTATCAATTTCATACTGCTAAAACAAGAAAATCCAATATTAAACAAAATTAAAAAGTATATGAGAAGGTGTAAAAAATGTTAATCATTGAAAAAAACCCAAAGGGTGAACAGTACTCAAAATTAATTGATTTGGCTTTCGACATTTGCGATGAGTTTCATTTAGTTTTAAGAAAAGACATGGGCTCTTTAAAATCTTTTGAGCCACTTTTAAAAAAACTCGAAAGTTCATTGAAAGAGATGAAAGAACAATCGGAATGGGCGAGCACACTTCTTGGAGACGATCAAACAGCAAAGGTTTATTATTATTACACAGATGAAAATGCAAAGAGTATTCTTTTAGAAGTTGCACAATCTTTATATGATTGGGAGCAACCAAATTTACCAGAAGATTTGTCCTTTTTTAAAAATGGGGAAGCATGGTTGATCACGTGTTCTCATGAAAATGAAAGTTATATAGATACTGAAGATCATACAGAGATACAAAGGGTATTCAATATACCAAAATTAAAAGTGCATATAGAAAATTGGGATTAGGACATATAGCTAATCAATTTTTCGTCTTTTCATATAAAAGTAAGGGGACTAAAAAATGGTTTCCTTACTTTTATCATCTTGAATAACATTTATAATAATGTATATTCATACATTATTTGTAAATGATATAAAAAACATAATGATTAGCCGTTCTGCCAAGAGGAAAGTTAGTCATGTGATAAATTGCTTTATCCCATCAACTTACTTCTTCACCAACACATATTGCTTGTCTTCTAACTCAAACATGTGAATGAGTTCGTCTATCTTTTTAAAATATATATGTTTTCCAAAGCGCATTTGAGCTAGGTCAATTACAGTGTCTAATCGGTCATCTTTTTCTTTCGATTCCTCATCGTTTAAACAAGAGTAGATTTCGATGGTGTCCCCTTTTGACAGATGTTTTTCAATGAAAAGAAACAGGGGGCGTAGGGACAGGATGATCTCTAGTTGATAAATATAGGGATGTGTCAATTTGTCTCTAACTGCCGCTTCGTAGTGGGGATCTGGTTTATCAATGTAGATGCCGTTGAAGTCTTCTTCGGTTTCATATACTTCTATCAGCTGATCCCCTTTTTGATATTTTTCCCCTTTCAATTGAACGTAATTACTCATGTTGGGATTGAGTTCAGAGATAGGTTTGTATGTTGGGTTTTGTCCAAAGCTACCAAGTGGAAGCTCCTTGTTTGCGGCAATATAATGATATAAGGTCATGTGACTTCTCCTTTTTCTAAAGAAATGTTCTCTTCTTTTTATCAATGATTGGATGAATATGCAATTAATTTCAGTTTTAAATGAATGATCATGATTGACTAAATACCTCTAAGGGTATATTATCTGATCATAGGATGAATAGAAAGGAGTGTTTGTACGTGGAGTATAATCAACAGATGAAGAACCGTCTTCGTCGAATTGAGGGACAGATTAAAGGTGTTCTTGCCATGATGGAGCAAGGGAAGGATTGCCGTGAAGTTGTAACACAGCTATCTGCATCACGCAATGCGATTGATCGAGCGATGGGTGTCATTGTGAGTACAAACCTTGAGCAATGTGTCCGCGAAAGTCTTGAACAAGGCAAGGATACAGAGAATCTTGTGAAAGAAGCGGTCGAACTTTTGGTGAAAAGCAGGTAAAAATTTCATCGACCCATGGGGTTGACGATTTTTTTTACTTGTTATAATATACCCTTACCGGTATATGTATATATTTTTGTTTCTTATATACCCCCTAGGGTAATAAAATAAGGAGGATTACAATGGACGAACAAAAGAAACGAACGACGATCGTTTTATTTAGTGGAGATTATGATAAAGCGATGGCGGCTTATATTATTGCAAATGGTGCAGCTGCTTATGATCATGAGGTGACAATTTTTCATACCTTTTGGGGATTGAATGCATTGCGTAAGGAAGAAATGGTACCAGTGAAGAAAGGCTTTTTGGAAAAAATGTTTGGACGCATGATGCCTCAAGGCGCTGATCGAATGGGGCTGTCCAAAATGAATTTCGCAGGAATGGGGCCAAAGATGATCAAGCATGTCATCAAAAAGCACCATGCGATGACTTTGCCGCAGCTCATTGATATGGCGAAGGAGCAGAATATCAACCTTGTTGCATGTACGATGACGATGGATCTTTTAGGATTACAGGAGAGTGAATTATTAACTGACATTCAATATGCCGGTGTGGCCGCTTACTTAGCTGACGCTGAAATCGGCAATGTGAATTTATTTATCTAATGAGGTGATGACATATGATTCAAACGGTTTTGTTGATCATCGTGATCAGTTTGGTTGTGAGCCGATTTCTTCCTGTACGAGGCGTGAAACAAGTCGATGCAGCGGACGTGAAATTAAATCTGAACAATGCACAACAGTTGATTGATGTACGTTCTCCTGCAGAGTTTCAAACAGGCCATATGAAGGGGTTCCGAAATATCCCTTTGTCTCATTTAAGGGAACAATCTCATCAGCTTCAGAAGAACAAAGAAGTATATGTCATGTGTCAAAGTGGCATGAGGAGCATGCAGGCAGCAAAAATATTGAAGAAGCAAGGCTTTACTCAGATTACAAATATCAAGGGTGGTATGAACGCTTGGCGTACAAGGGCTTAATATGGCCATAAATATACCCCTACCCCTATATAAAGGAGGACATGACATGCAGCAACCTACTAAGGTTTTAGACGCAAAAGGGCTTGCGTGCCCAATGCCAATTGTCAAAACGAAAAAGCAAATGAATGAACTAACATCAGGTGATGTTTTAGAAATTCAAGCAACAGATAGAGGGTCAAAGGCCGATCTTGAGGCTTGGGCGAAAAGCGCTGGTCACGAATTTTTAGGAACAGAAGTAGAGGGAAATGTGTTGCGCCATTATATACGTAAGGGCGGCTTCAAAGAGGAGGAAGACCAATCCATGATATCAGAAATGTCATTGCACACATTCCAACAGAAGGTAGAAGAAGATGATCTGGATTTATTTATTTTAGATGTAAGAGAGCTAGATGAATATGAGGGGGGACACATCCCTGGAGCTGTTCATATTCCGCTTGGTGAGATTGAGCACCGTGCTGAAGAATTGAATAGAGAGACGCTCATTTACGTCATTTGTCATTCGGGCAGAAGAAGTGAATTGGCGGCACAAAAATTAAAAGAAAAAGGATTTCATCAATTGATCAATGTAGTGCCAGGTATGAATAGCTGGACAGGAAAGATTGAGAAAAAAGGAGCTGAATCATCATGACTGTCAAAGCAATGACTGCCAAGCAATTAACGAAAAAGATCATGGATAAAGAGCCGCTCTTTTTATTAGATGTAAGGCATGAAGAAGCTTTTCAAGATTGGAAGATTGAAGGAGAATCCATTGATGTGATCAATGTGCCATACTTTGAATTGCTTGAAGGGGTTGAAGGAATTCTACAAAGCGTGCCGAGTGACAGAGAAGTGTTGGTCGTTTGTGCCAAAGAGGGTTCTTCTGTGATGGTAGCAGAGATGCTTTCAGAGGCGGGGAGAGATGTCCATTATTTAGAGGGTGGCATGAAGGCGTGGAGTGAGCACCTAGAGCCAGTGAAGATTGGTGAAGTGGCTGGAGGAGAGATGTACCAATTTGTTCGTATAGGGAAGGGCTGCCTCTCTTATATGATGATCTCAAATGGGGAAGCGGCAATTGTCGATCCATCTAGAATGACGAATGTGTATATTGATTTTGCTGAAAAGCATGGCGTGACAGTCAAGCATGTGTTTGATACACATCTTCATGCTGATCATATATCAGGCGGGAAAGAGTTGGCTGAACAGACTGGTGCGGTCTATTGGTTGCCATCGAAGGATGCCGAAGACGTCGTATTTCAATATGAACGCCTAGAAGAGGGACGGAGAGTCTCAATTGGAGAGACGAATCTTGATATTCATCCGCTTTATTCACCAGGCCATACCATCGGTTCCACATCCTTTATCGTTGACGATCAATATCTTTTGACAGGCGATATTTTATTCGTTGATTCCATCGGAAGACCTGATCTAGCTGGGATGGCGGAGGATTGGGTAGGTGATTTAAGAGAAACACTCTATGAACGGTATACAGCGCTTTCGGAAGATTTAATCGTTCTTCCAGCGCATTTCATGATCATGGAAGAGGTCAATGAGGACGGAAGTGTTTGGCGGAAGTTAGGGACGCTTCTGAAAGAAAATCATGGGCTGAACATCGAAGATGAAGCCGTTTTTAGACGAATGGTGACGGAGGATCTACCTGCACAGCCCAATGCTTATCAAGATATTCGGCAAACCAATATGGGGAAGCTGAATCCAGATGAAGAACAGCAGCGAGAGATGGAAATTGGTCCAAACCGTTGTGCGATTCGATGAAATTCCATAAAATAAAGAAAAGAGGGACGATCAAATGACATCAGATCACATATTAGACGTAAAGGGGCTTGCATGCCCAATGCCGATTGTACGAACAAAGAAAAAGATGGATGACTTGGCGGAAGGTCAAGTATTAGAAATACATGCAACAGATAAAGGGGCTCAAGCTGACTTAGCGGCATGGGCTAAGTCAAGCGGGCATGAACTGATCGCACAGACAAATGAAGGAAATGTGCTGAAGTTCTGGATGAGAAAAGGGTCCTAAAGGGGGAAGGGGTATCTGTGAGAGAGCCCCTTTTTCTTTTGTAAAGGAGGAGACCAGCGTGGACATAGCGTTTTTGCTAACATTATTCATCATTGGAATGGTTGGTGCCTTCTTATCTGGTATGGTGGGGATTGGGGGTTCTGTTATCAATTACCCTATGCTGCTTTATATTCCGTCACTTGTCGGTGTCATGTCATTATCAGCACACGAAGTGTCGGGAATAGGGGCTATTCAAGTGCTAAGTTCCACACTTGGTGGTGTATTGGCATACCGAAAAGGCGGCTTTCTTCATCGCTCATTGATTCTGTATATGGGCAGCAGCATTTTGGTGGGAAGTTTATTAGGCAGCTATTTATCTCACTTCATGCCAGAGAAAGGAATGAACATCGTCTATGGACTACTTGCCATTGTAGCCGTCATCCTCATGTTGATCCCGAAAAAAGGGCAGCAACGATCTGAAGGAACAGGAGAGGTAACCTTTCATAAAGGATGGGCTACTGGTATCGCCTTTATCATTGGAGGCGTCTCTGGTGTATTAGGCGCAGGCGGAGCGTTTATTCTAGTGCCAGTGATGTTGTCTATCTTAAAAATTCCTGTAAGAGTGACGATTGCATCATCTCTTGCGATTACGTTTCTTTCTGCAATTGGGGCTTCGACTGGAAAAATACTGACGGGTCAAGTGATGCTCCTTCCGGCTGTTGTGTTAATCGTAGCAAGCTTGATTGCTGCTCCTATTGGGGCGAAAGTCGGTCAGAAAATGAATGCTGTTTACTTACAATGGATACTAGCCGCGATGATCGCAGCGACAGCGATTAAAATTTGGCTGGATTTATTATAAAAAAAGACCAACTCCCTAGACTAACCTAGTCAAATGGGACATAAAAAAACACCCTTCTAGTGATACACTTAAACAAAGTGTTAATTAGGAGG